>CAZSNW010000225.1:0-2141 GCA_964608245.1 uncultured Micromonosporaceae bacterium | reverse complement strand
AGGGTGGCGGCGAGCACGACGATGCCGCGGTCATGGTCGACGGTGAACGCCGACCCATGCACCGGATCCGGCCGGAGGGGCTGTTCGAGGCGGTGGTGCCCGGGCTGCTCACCGACTACCGGGTCGAGGTGGACGGCGTACCGCGGGACGACCCCTACCGGCACCTGCCCACCGTCGGCGACCTCGACCTGCACCTGATCTCCGAGGGCAGGCACGAGCGGCTGTGGACGGTGCTGGGCGCGCGGGTGCTGCCCGGCGGGGTCGCGTTCACCGTGTGGGCGCCCAACGCCCGCGGGGTGCGGGTGGTGGGCGACTTCACCGGCTGGGGCCCGCACGACGGCTGGCCGATGCGGTCGATGGGGCACAGCGGGGTGTGGGAGCTGTTCGTGCCCGACGCCTCGCCCGGCGACCGGTACAAGTACCGGATCCTCGGCCGGGACGGGGTGTGGCGGGAGAAGGCCGACCCGATGGCCCGGGCGACCGAGGCGCCGCCGCGGACCGCCAGCGTGGTGCACCGGTCCACCTACGAGTGGGGCGACGCGGAGTGGATGCAGCGGCGGGCCGCCCGGCGCTGGCACGAGGAGCCGGTGTCCGTCTACGAGGTGCACCTGGGGTCGTGGCGGCCCGGGCTGTCCTACCGGCAGCTGGGTGAGCAGCTCGCCGCGTACGTCGCCGACCTGGGGTTCACCCACGTGGAGCTGCTGCCGGTGATGGAGCACCCGTTCGGCGGCTCGTGGGGCTACCAGGTGACCGGCTACTACGCGCCGACCGCCCGCTACGGCGACCCGGACGACTTCAAGGCCATGGTCGACCTGCTGCACCGCGCCGGGATCGGGGTGATCCTCGACTGGGTGCCGGCCCACTTCCCACGGGACGAGTGGGCGCTGGCCCGGTTCGACGGCACCCCGCTGTACGAGCACGGCGACCCGCTGCGGGGCGAGCACCCGGACTGGGGGACGCTGGTGTTCGACTACGGTCGACCGGAGGTGCGCAACTTCCTGGTCGCCAACGCCCTGTACTGGCTGGAGGAGTTCCACGTCGACGGGCTGCGGGTGGACGCGGTGGCGTCCATGCTCTACCTGGACTACTCCCGGCCGGAGGGGCGCTGGCAGCCCAACCCGTATGGCGGCCGGGAGAACCTGGACGCGATCTCGTTTCTGCAGGAGCTCAACGCCACCGTGTACAAGCACCACCCGGGCGTGGTGATGGTGGCGGAGGAGTCCACCGCCTGGCCCGGCGTGACCCGGCCGACCGACACCGGCGGGCTCGGGTTCGGCTTCAAGTGGAACATGGGCTGGATGCACGACACGCTCGGGTACCTGGCGCGAGACCCGGTGCACCGGCGGTGGCACCACAACGAGGTCACCTTCTCCACGGTGTACGCGTGGAGTGAGAACTACGTGCTGCCGATCAGCCACGACGAGGTGGTGCACGGCAAGGGGTCGCTGCTGGGCAAGATGCCCGGCGACCCCTGGCAGAAGCTCGCCAACCTGCGCGCGCTGCTCGCCTACATGTGGGCGCACCCGGGCAAGCAGCTGCTGTTCATGGGCTGCGAGCTGGGCGACCCGCGGGAGTGGAGCGAGGAGAGCGGCCTGCCCTGGTACCTGATGGGGGAGGAGCCGCACGCCGGGGTGCGGCGGCTGGTGCGCGACCTCAACACCGTCTACCGGGACATCCCGGCGTTGTGGTCACGGGACGTCGACCCGGCCGGGTACGAGTGGATCGTGGTGGACGACGCCGACGGCAACACGCTCGTGTTCGACCGGATCGGCGCCGACGGGTCGCACCTGGTGTGCGTGGTGAACTTCGCCGGGATGCCGCACGAGGGCTACCGGGTGGGGCTGCCACGGGCCGGCCGCTGGCGCGAGGTGATCAACACCGACGCGGAGGTCTACGGCGGCTCCGGGGTGGGGAACCTGGGGGCGGTCACCGCGGCCGACGGGCCGTGGCGTCACCTGCCGGCCTCGGCGACGCTGCGGGTGCCGCCGCTGGGCGCGCTGTGGCTCGTCCCGGAATCCTGACCTCGGCGGGTACGCGCACCGACCTCGGCGTTCTCACCGTCGGGTACGCGATCACGAGACTGCTGGTGGGCGGTACTGGGATCGAACCAGTGACCTCTTCCGTGTCAAGGAAGCGCGCTC
>CAZSNW010000224.1:0-4377 GCA_964608245.1 uncultured Micromonosporaceae bacterium | reverse complement strand
CCGAGCGGTTCCCACACCTTGGAGATCAGCCGGAACGTCCCGCCGTAGGCGTCGTTGCCGAGCAGGACGCGCTGGCCCTGGCGGAGCAGCCGCAGGATGTTGTCCTCGGCGGCGAGGCCGCTGGCGAAGGCGAGCCCGTGGCGGGCGCGCTCGAGCGCCGCGACCTGGGTCTCGAGGGCGGTGCGGGTCGGGTTCCCCGACCGCGAGTACTCGTAGCCCTTGTGGACGCCGACCTCGCTCTGGGCGAACGTGGTCGACAGCGAGATCGGCGTGACGACCGCCCCGGTGGCGGCGTCGGGTTCCTGGCCGGCGTGGATCGCCAGCGTCTCGAACGCCCAGCCCTGCTGCTCGTCCAGCTCGCCCATCGCTACCGTGCGCTCTCCGTTGCCACCGCTTGGAAGTACGACAGGATGTCGGTGCGGGTCAGCACGCTGAGCGGCCGCCCGCCCGACAGCACCAGCAGGGCCGGTGCGGTCTCGAGCATCTCGATCGCCAGCTCGATCTTCTGGCCGATGCCGATCGTCGGCAGCGGTGGACTCATCACCTGCTCGACGGCGAGGTTCATGGCGTCGGGGTCGGCGGCGATCGTGCCCATCAGGTCGAGCTCGTCGACCGAGCCGGCGACCTCGGCCGCCGCGAACGGCGGCGTGTTCTTGCAGACGGGGAGCTGGCTGACCCCGTGGGCGCGCATCCGCTCGATCGCCGTGCGGACCGTCTCGCTCGGGTTGACGTACAGGAGCGAGTCGAGCGTGTCGCTGCGGGTCTCGAGGACGGCGCCGACGCACTGGTCGCACTCGGTGAGGAACCCGTAGTTGGCCATCCAGCTGTCGTCGAACACGCGGGAGAGGTACCCGCGTCCCGAGTCCGGGTTCAGCACGACGACGATGTCGTCGGGCCCGGCCCGGCGGGCCACCTTGATCGCCGCTGCGACCGCCAGGCCGCCGGACCCGCCGATCAGGATCCCCTCGATCTGGCTGACCCGGCGGGCGGTGTGGAAGCTCTCGGCGTCGCTGATCGCGATCACCTCGTCGTAGAGGTCCGGATCCCACGCGGCGGGGAAGAAGTCCTCGCCGATGCCCTCGACCAGGTAGGGGCGCCCGGACCCGCCCGAGAACACCGATCCCTCAGGGTCGGCGGCGACGATCTTGATGTCGGGGTTCTGCTCCTTCAGGTACCGCGCCGTGCCGGTCAGGGACCCGCAGGTGCCGGCGCCGGCCACGAAGTGCGTGATCCGCCCGGTGGTCTGCTCCCACAGCTCGGGCCCCGTCGTCGTGTAGTGGGCGAGCGGGTTGTTGGGGTTGGCGTACTGGTTGGGCCGGAAGGCGTTGCGCTCGTGGGTGAGGCGCTCGGCGACCCGGTAGTAGCTGCGCTCGTCCTCGGGCGGCACGGCGACGGGGCAGACGACGACCTCGGCGCCGTAGGCCTCGAGCAGGCGCACCTTCTCGGCGTTGACCTTGTCGGTCATGACGAACACGCACTTGTAGCCGCGCTGGGCGGCGACGATCGCCAGCCCGACGCCGGTGTTGCCGCTGGTCGGCTCGACGATCGTGCCGCCCGGGCGCAGCAGGCCCTCCCGCTCGGCGGCCTCGACCATCTTCAGCGCGATCCGGTCCTTGACTGAACCGCCCGGGTTGAAGTACTCGACCTTCGCCAGCACGGCCGCCGGCACGTCACCGACCACATTGCGCAGTCGGACCAGGGGGGTGTTGCCGATCAACTCGACGACGCTGTCGACGTAACGCACGGTGGCAGCCTAGCGGTTCGGAGGCCGAACCGCTGCACACGGTGATCGCCGCCCCGAGCCCGGACCGGTCGGCAATGACGACGGTCCGGGACCGCAGTGGCGCCGTTGTGGTGCACCATCCGGGTGGTTCGGGATAATCTCGCGGCGTGAGGTACGGCTCGATCCCCGTGTTACGCCTGCTCAAGTTCGGCGCGGCAGCGGTGGTCGGCGGCGTTCTCGCCGGGGCCGGCGTCATCGTCGCGGAGGCCCGGCAGGCCCGCCGCCGTATCCCACGGGTCCAGACGCTGCCGCCACGGTGCGACGGCTGGTACGGCGGCCACGACGGTGACCGCGCCGCACTGACCATGGTGATGCTCGGCGACTCGTCCGCCGCCGGGCTCGGCGTGAACGACCCCCGGCACACCCCGGGTGCCCGGCTGGCCGCCGCGATCGCACGACGCACCGGCCGCCCCGTCCACCTGACCTGCCTGGCCTTCACCGGGGCCACCTCGGCCGACCTGGCGCTGCAGGTCGACGAGGCGCTGAAGGTCGCCCCGGAACTCGCGGTGATCGTGATAGGCGCCAACGACATCGTCAACCGGGTGCGACCGGCCACCGCGGTCGGACACCTGGCCCACGCGGTGGACCGCCTGCGGGCCGCCGGCGCCCAGGTTGTCGTCGGGACCTGCCCCGACCTGTCCGCCATCCCGGCGATCCGGCCGCCGCTGCGGTGGCTGGTCGGTTACCTCAGCCGTCGGCTGGCCGCCGCCCAGACGGTGGCCGTGACCGCGGCAGGCGCCCACGCGGTGCCGATCGGCGAACTACTGGGGGCCCGGTTCGCTGCCGACCCGGACCGCCTGTTCTGCGCCGACCGGTTCCACCCCTCCGCCGAGGGGTACGCCGCCGCGGCCGCCGTCCTGCTCCCGGCGACCCTGGTGGCGCTCGGGGTGGAGGAGCAGGCGGCGACCGTCCCGGCCGCCTGGCAACCACGGGCACTGCCGGAGGCCGCGCAGCAGGCGTTGGCCAGGCTGCGGCAACTGCCGAGGCTGCCCGTGCGTTCATTGCCGAAACTGGGACCGCTGCCCAGGCTGGCCTTGCCGGCCCGGGTACGCTCGGCCCTCAGTTCCACCGCTACCGACCCGCCGGTGAGCGCACAGGCGGCGTCGTGACCCGGGAGCCGACATGACCGACCTGCCCCACCGCCTCCGCCGCACCGCCCTCATCACCACCGCCGCCGCCCTGGCGGGCGGCCTGGTGCTGGTCGCGGCGGAGGCGGTGGCCGCGCGGCTGCGGCGGTACGCCACCCCGTCGCTGCGACTGGCCATGCGTACCTCCATCGGCCCGCGCAACGCCACGCCGCTGCGCCTTGCGCTGCTGGGGGACGCCACCGCGCTCGGGGTCGGGGTCGACCGGGTCGAGGAGACCCTCGGCGGCCAGCTCGCCCGGATGCTCGCCGAAGGGCACTGGCGGGTGGAGCTGTCCAGCGTCGCGGTCGCCGGGTCCCGCTCCGCCGACCTGGCGCCTCAGGTGGCCCGGGCGCTGCTCGGCCACCGGCCCGACGTCGCGGTGATCATGATCGGAGCGGGGGACGCGACAGCGCTCGGCCGGATCAGCACGGCCGCCACCCACCTGGGTGCGGCGGTCCGCCGGCTGCGCGACGCCGGGGTCGAGGTGGTGGTGGGCACCTGCCCCGACCTGTCCGCGGTCCGCGCGTTCGCGCCGCCGCTGCGCCAGATCTACGGCTGGTGGGGGCGCCGGCTGGCGCAGGCCCAGACCGCGGCGGTGCACGCCGCCGGCGGTGACGTGGTGGACCTCGGCGCCGAGACCGGCGCGGTGTTCCGGGCCGACCGGGGCACGCTGTGCGAGGACGGCTTCCACCCGTCCGCCGACGGCTACCGGGTGTGGGCCCACGCGCTCTACCCGGCGGTGGTGGCCGCGATCCACGACCGCATCGACCCCACCCGCTGAGCGGGGCGCCTCGGCCGGTCCGTAGCCGGAGACGGCGGTGACCGTCGTCCGTGCCCGGACCCGGGCCCGACGGGGCGACGGCTACCGGCGAGTTAACCTCGGAGGGTGCCGGAAGCTGTCATCGTCGCCACCGCGCGCTCCCCGATCGGGCGCGCCTACAAGGGCTCCCTGAAGGACGTCCGCCCCGACGACCTCGCCGCCACCATCGTGCGGGCGGCGCTGGACAAGGTGCCCCAGCTCGACCCGACCACCATCGACGACCTCTACCTCGGCTGCGGTCTGCCCGGCGGTGAGCAGGGGTTCAACATGGCCCGGGTGGTGGCCGTCCTGCTCGGCCTCGACACCGTCCCCGGCTGCACCGTCACCCGCTACTGCGCCTCGTCGCTGCAGACCACCCGGATGGCGTTCCACGCGATCAAGGCGGGTGAGGGACACGTGTTCGTCTCCGCCGGGGTGGAGTGCGTCTCGCGGTACGTCCGGGGCAACTCCGACGCGCTGCCCCCGGAGGCGGCGGCGCTGGTCGGCGGGGGTTGGCAGAACCCGAAATTCGACGGGGCCCGGGAGCGCACCCGGCGGCGGGCCGCCGGCGGTGCCGACAAGTGGCACGACCCGCGGGAGGACGGCGAGCTGCCCGACATCTACATCGCCATGGGCCAGACCGCCGAGAACGTCGCCGAGTACTACGG
>CAZSNW010000223.1:2499-4380 GCA_964608245.1 uncultured Micromonosporaceae bacterium | reverse complement strand
CGGCCCTGGAGGAGCTGCACAACCGGCGGCCGGACCGGGTGCTCGCCACCAACGTCGAGTTCTGGTCCGCGGTGGTGCTCGACTTCGCCGAGGTCCCGCCGGAGATGTTCACCTCCATGTTCACCTGCGCCCGGCTCGCCGGCTGGAGCGCCCACATCCTGGAGCAGAAGCGGCTGGGACGACTGGTACGCCCGACCGCGCGCTACGTCGGCCCGGGGCCGCGCCGGCCGGAGGAGGTGCCCGGCTGGGAGAGCGTGACCTCACACACTGGCCGTCCCGTCTGAGGGCCGGCGGGAGGTTCGGCGGCGCTATCGTCGGAGCGTCGTCGCGGGCGACGGGGCTCGCGACCCTCACCGGGTGCCGCGTCGCCGACCCGGTCGCCGACGTCGCGTCCTGCACACCGTCACCATCCAGGGGGCCAGCGTGACCGATCCCACCCGCATCCGCATTCCGGACGGAATCAAGCCGGCCGACGGGCGGTTCGGCTCCGGCCCGTCCAAGGTGCGCCCGGAGCAGGTGGCGGCGCTGCAGAAGGTGGCCACCACGTACCTGGGCACCTCCCACCGGCAGGCGACCGTCCGCGACCAGGTGGCCCGCCTGCGCCGGGGTCTGGCGGAGCTGTTCTCGCTGCCGGACGGCTACGAGGTGGTGCTCGGGGTGGGCGGCACCACCGCGTTCTGGGAGGTCATGGTCTTCTCGCTGATCCGGCAGCGGGCCCAGTGCGCGTCGTTCGGCGAGTTCGGCGCCAAGTTCGCCGCCGCGGTGGCGGCCGCCCCGTTCCTGGACGACCCGGACGTCCGCCGCGCCGAGCCGGGCGACGCCGCCGAGCTGGTCGCGGTGGAGGGAATCGACGCGTACGCCACCCCGCACAACGAGACCTCCACCGGGGTGGCGGTGCCGGTGCGTCGGGTCGCCGGCGCCGATGCGGGGGCACTCATGCTGCACGACGCCACCTCGGCCGCCGGCGGGCTGGCGGTGGACGTCCGCGAGACCGACGTCTACTACTTCGCACCGCAGAAGGTGTTCGGCTCCGACGGCGGGCTGTGGCTGGCGCTGCTGTCGCCGGCGGCGCTGGAGCGGGCCCAGGAGATCAAGCGCTCCGGTCGCTACATCCCGGCGTTCCTGGATCTGGTGACCGCCGTCGAACAGTCCAGACTGGAGCAGACCTACAACACCCCGGCGCTGGCGACCGTCTTCCTCGCCGCCGAGCAGGTGGACTGGCTGCTGGAGCAGGGGGGCCTGGCGTGGGCGACCCGGCGGACCGCCGAGTCCGCGGCGGTGCTGTACGGGTGGGCCGAGCGCTCCCCGGTGGCGCGCCCGTTCGTCGACAATCCGACACTGCGCTCGTCGGTGGTGGCCACGATCGACTTCGCCGACGAGGTGTCCGCCGCCGACCTGGCCAAGGTGCTGCGGGCCAACGGCATCGTGGACACCGAGCCGTACCGGAAGCTGGGACGCAACCAGTTGCGGATCGCACTGTACCCGGCGGTGGATCCGTCCGATGTGGCCGCACTGACGGAGTGCCTCGACTACATCGTCGCCCGGCTGTGACCAGGGGGTGACCGACCACGGCGCGGGGCGCCGGCGGGCCGGTCGGCGTCCCGGGTGCACGGGACTCAGTGGTCGGATCCGCTTGGTAGGGTGCGTCTCCATGGTCAGCCCACACGGCGATCCCGCCGCACAGCAACCCGACGCGGCGTCGTCCGCCGCGCAACCATCCGCTGCCACCCCACCGGCCGCCGAGCCGGCCACCCCGCCGCCGGCCGCACCGCCACCCGCGGCGGTGCCGCAGCCGGCCGCGCCGCCGGCCGCCGAATCGGTCGTCCCACCGCCCCCGGTCGCGCCCGCGCCGGCCGGACCCGCCGTCGCCGCGCCTGCCGG
>CAZSNW010000223.1:0-2399 GCA_964608245.1 uncultured Micromonosporaceae bacterium | reverse complement strand
CACCGCCCCCGGTCGCGCCCGCGCCGGCCGGACCCGCCGTCGCCGCGCCTGCCGGTCCCGCACCGGCCGCGCCGTCCCCGGCGGCACCGCCGGCGGCCGCTCCCGGTGTCGGCGGTGTGGGGGCGCCGGTGACCCCGGGTGCGCCCACCCCGTGGGGGCCTCCTCCGCCGGCGTACCCGGTCGGACAGACCGCGCCCGCCGGTTCGGGCGGACAGAACGGGCTGGCAATCGCCGCCCTCATCCTCGGTCTGCTCACCCCGCTGTGCCTGGTTCCGGGCCTGGTGGCCATGGTCCTGGCCGTCATCGCGCTCGTCCAGATCCGACAGCGCGGGCAGAAGGGCACCGGCCTGGCGATCGGTGGCATCATCGCCACCCTTCTCTGGATCGTCGTCGGCTTCGTCGTCGTCATCGTCCTGGCTCTGAACGCCGGTCCGGTCCGGAACTCCAATGGGGAGATCGTCAGCGCCGGACGGATCAGCGTGGACGACCTGCGGATCGGTGACTGCGTCAACGGCCTCGACCAGGAGGGCGGCGTCTCCCGCCTGGACGCGGTGCCGTGCAGCCAACCGCACGAGGGCCAGGTGTTCGCGACCTTCGACCTGCCCGCCGGACCGTGGCCGGGCGAGGACGAGCTGTTCGCGATGGCCGAGCAGGGCTGCCACGACCGGATGGAGACCGACCTGCCGGAGGTCTACGACGACCTGTCGGTGAAGCTGTTCTACCTGCACCCGAGCGAGAAGCTCTGGCGGGACGGGAACCGGGAGGTGATCTGCTTCGCCTACCACCCCGAGAAGCGCACCGGGTCGGTGTTCGACTGACCGGCTGACCGGGTGCACCACCGTTTGAACCCATCTGCCGCCTTCCCGGCGTGGCCTGTTCCGGCGACGGGCACCGAGGGCGTACGGTGGCAGGTGGCCCCGTGGGCGCGACCGTCGCGCCGGCCGGAACCGGAGGGAGGCTGTTGATGCGACCGGTACGGTTCGTGGCTCTCTCCGAAGACGGCCGTGCGCTCGTGCTCGCGGACGAGGTGGGGCGCCTGCTCGCGCTGCCGATCGACGACCGGCTGCTCGGCGTGCTGCAGTCCGGGACCGACGCGCGGACCCCGGCCGGTGGCCCGGCCAACGGGGAGCCTCCGCCGTCGCTGTCCCCTCGCGACATCCAGGCACGCATCCGGGCCGGCGAGTCGGCTGACGAGGTGGCGCGCATCGCCGGGGTGCCGGTCGACCGGGTGCTCCGGTACGCCGGGCCGGTCCTGCAGGAGCGGGCCATGGTAGCCCAGCACGCCCGGCGCACCCGGCTGCGCGACTCCGAGCGCACCCTCACCCTCGGCGAGCTGGTGGACGCCCGGCTCGACCAGCACGGGGTGGAGGCGGAGAAGGTCTCCTGGGACGCCTACCGGCGCGACGACGGCACCTGGCGCATCGTCGCCACCTGGCCGTCCGGCAAGGCGACCGCGCAGGCGGTCTGGGAGCTGGACCGCACCCGCACGTGGGTGACGCCGTTCGACGACATGGCCAACTACCTGTGCGCGGAACGCCCCACCACGGTCCCCGGCCAGGACGACGCGGCCGGGCGGGCGGCCCGTGGCCGCGGCGGTCACGGGCTGCCCGTGCCGGTGGAGGAGGCGGCCCGGCGCTCCGCCCGGGATCCGATCCGGTCCGGCCGGGACGCCCTGCTCGCCACGTTGGAGCGTCCGCTGGGCAGCGCCGGGCGCGGGCTGGACCCGCCGGCCGCCGCCGCGGTCACCGCCGAACGGTCCCGCCGCGGCATGGGCCGCGTCTCGCCGTTCGACGACGACACCGAGTCGCCCAAGGAGGTGCCGGCCGTCCCGTCGCTGGCGGTGCTGCGCCCGCGGCGCAGCAGCCCGGCGGAGTCCACCGGTGACGGCGAGCGCCGCGCCCCGAGCTGGGACGAGGTGCTGTTCGGTCGCCCCCCGGCCAGCCGCGAGTCCTCCTGACCGCGATCGCCCGGGCCGTCGCGGATGCTGTCCCCGGCGGCCCGGGCATGGCAGGCTGGCGGAATGGAGTACACCAACCTCGGCCGCACCGGCCTGTCCGTGAGCCGCCTGTGCCTGGGCACCATGAACTTCGGTCCCCAGACCGACGAGGCGGACAGCCACGCCATCATGGACCGGGCGCTGGACCTCGGGATCAACTTCTTCGACACCGCCAACGTCTACGGCTGGAAGCTCGGCGAGGGCGTCACCGAGCAGATCATCGGACGGTGGTTCGCCAAGGGCGGCGGCCGGCGGGACAAGGTGGTGCTGGCCACCAAGGTGTTCGGCCGGATGGGCGACTGGCCCAACGAGCGGGGCCTGTCGGCGCGGCACATCATCCGGGCCTGTGAGGACTCGCTGCGCCGGCTGCAGACCGACTGGATCGACCTCTACCAGATGCACC
>CAZSNW010000222.1:0-4421 GCA_964608245.1 uncultured Micromonosporaceae bacterium | reverse complement strand
CCCGCCGTGCCGGGCCAGCTGGTGCAGCATGTGGTCGAAGAACCCGACCCCGGTGGTGACGTCGGCCCGCCCGGTGCCGTCCAGCTCCAGCTCGACCTCCACCCTGGTCTCGGCGGTGGTCCGCTCCACCCGTGCCCGTCGGCTCATCCCCGCTCCCCCAGGACCTCGGCCAGCGCGTCCAGGAACGCGTCGGTCTCCGCCGGCGTACCGGCGGTCACCCGCAGCCACCCGGGCAGGCCCACGTCGCGCACGAGCACGCCCCGGTCGGCCAGCGCCCGGAACACCGCGCCCTGGTCGCTCAGACCCCCGAACAGTACGAAGTTGGCGTCGCTGTCGGCCACCGGCAGGCCCCAGGTCCGCAGGGTGGACACGATCCGGTCGCGTTCGGCCCGGATCCGGTCGACCGCGGAGAGCACCGCCGGGGCGTGCGCCAGCACCGCGCGCGCCGCCACCTGGGTGAGGGTGGACAGGTGGTACGGCAGCCGGACCAGCTGCAGCGCCGACACCACCTCGGGGGCGGCGGCGAGGTAGCCGAGCCGGGCGCCGGCGAACCCGAACGCCTTGCTCATGGTGCGGGTCACCACGAGCCTGGGGTACGCGTCGAGCAGGGTGAGCGCGCTCGCGGTGCCCGGGCGGGCGAACTCGGCGTACGCCTCGTCGACCACCACCAGGCCCGGCGCCTCGACCAGCACCGCCTCCACCACCGGAAGCGACAGCGCGGTGCCGGTGGGGTTGTTCGGCGAGCACAGGAACACGAGGTCCGGCCGGTGCGCACGGACCTGGGCGGCGGCGTGCTCCGGAGTCAGGTCGAACCCGTCGCCGCGCTCGGCCGCCACCCAGCCGGTGCCGGTGGCCGCGGCGAGCAGCGGGTGCATCGAGTAGGTGGGGACGAACCCGAGCGCGGTGCGCCCCGGGCCACCGAAGGCCTGCAGCAGCTGCTGCTGCACCTCGTTGGAGCCGTTGGCCGCCCACACCCGCCCGGCGGTCAGCCCGTGGCCGAGGTACGCGGCGAGGTCCGCCCGCAGCGCGGTGGCCTCCCGGTCCGGGTAGCGGTTCAGCCCCGCCACCGCCCGGGCCACCGCGGCCGTCACCGCATCGACCACGTCCGAGGGCAGCGGGTAGGAGTTCTCGTTGGTGTTGAGCCGTACCGGCACGTCCCGTTGCGGCGCCCCGTAGGGCGTGCGGCCGCGCAGCTCGGGTCGCAGCAGCGCCTGGACCGCGTCCCCGGCCGACGCCGCGCCGCGGGCGTCTCCCGGCACCCCGGTGCGTCCCATGGTCACGGGTCGAACCTCGCGGTCACCGCCTGGCCGTGCGCCGGCAGGTCCTCCGCCTCGGCGAGCGCCACCACGTACGCGGCTGCCTGCCGCAGCGCCTCCCGGTCGTACTCGACCACCTGCACGGTACGCAGGAACGTCCACACCGACAGTCCGGAGGAGTGGCGGGCGCAGCCGCCGGTGGGCAGCACGTGGTTGGAGCCGGCGCAGTAGTCGCCCAGCGACACCGGGGCGTACGGCCCGACGAAGACCGCCCCGGCGTTGCGGATCCGCATCGCCACCGCGCGGGCGTCCCTGGTCTGGATCTCCAGGTGTTCGGCGGCGTACGCGTCGACCACCCGGATGCCGGCCTCCAGGTCGTCCACCAGCACGGTGCCGGACTGCGGGCCGGTCAGCGCCTGCGTGATCCGCTCGGTGTGCTTGGTGGCGGCCACCTGCCGGACGAGCTCCCGGTCGACCGCGTCGGCGAGCTCGACCGACGGGGTGACTAGGACCCCGGCAGCGAGCGGGTCGTGCTCGGCCTGGCTGACGAGGTCGGCGGCGACGTGCACCGGGTCGGCGGTGTCGTCGGCGAGGATCGCCACCTCGGTCGGGCCGGCCTCGGCGTCGATCCCGACCACCCCGCGCACCAGCCGCTTGGCCGCGGTCACCCAGACGTTGCCCGGCCCGGTCACCAGGTCCACCGGTGCGCAGCCGTCGCCGTCGTGGGCGCCGTCGCTGCCGTAGGCGAACATGGCCACCGCCTGGGCGCCGCCCACCGCGTACACCTCGTCCACGCCGAGGATCGCGCAGGCGGCGAGCACCCGGCGGTCGGGAAGGCCGGTGCGGCGGTCGGGTGGGCTCGCCACCGCCACCTGGTCGACCCCGGCCACCTGGGCCGGCACCACGTTCATGACCACGGTCGACGGGTAGACCGCGAGCCCCCCGGGCACGTACAACCCGACCCGGGCGACCGGCACGAACCGCTGGGTCACCGTGCCGCCGGGCACCACCTGCGTGGTGTGCCCGGTCGGGCGTTGGGCGGCGTGCACGGTCCGGGCCCGGGCGATGCACTGCTCCAGCGCTTCGCGGACCCGCGGGTCCAGGTCGCGGGCCGCCGCTTCGAGCTCCCCGGCCGGGACCCGGAGCGCGGTGAGCCGGACGCCGTCGAACCGCTCGGTGGCCTCCCGGATCGCGGCGAACCCGCGGGTGCGGACCGCCTCCACCAGCGGGCGTGCCTGCTCGGTGGCGGTGCCGACGTCCACCGCGGCGCGCGGCAGCAGCTCGCGCGGGACGTCGGCGCGTCCCCGCAGGTCGATCCGGTACAGCACCCGGCCAAGTCTAGGCGCGCCACGGGTCGCCGTCGGGTGCGCCCTCGTCCGCTGTGACCCGGTCCGGTCGCAGCGTCGGGTGGACCGACCAGCCGGCGAGCAGCGTGTAGGTGATCGCTCCGGCCAGCGCCGGCGCCAGCGGCAGCCCCAGCAACCTCGGCGGCCAGGCGCGCAGTTCGGCCACCCGCAGGTCCGGCGGGTGGCCGACCACCGTGCCCGGGTCGGCCGCGGCCACCGCCTGCTCGTAGTCGCCCAGGCCCACCTCCCGGCCGACCCACCAGGCGAGCAGCCCGGCGGCCACCAGGCCGACCGTCAGCACCACCAGCCCGACCGGCCCCCGGGAGCGGGGCGACAGCAGCCACGCGCCGAGGGCCACCGCCACGCCGAACCCGATGCCCACCACGAGGAACCACACGTCCGCGGCGACCACCTGCTCCGGCTGCGGGTCGGCGTACCGCAGGCCGGCCGAGGTCACCTCGACCGGTACCCACGGGGTGATCCACGACCACAGCAGTCCGAGCGGGACGCCCAGACCGGCGGCCACCAGCGCCTGGACGGCCAGCGCCCGCACCGGCGGCCGGTCCCGCCGCACCGCGGGGACCCCGTCCGGCGCCTCGGGCGGGTTCGGTGGAAGGCTCACCCGTCGATCCTCTCAGGCAAACCGTCGCCGGCGTGCCCGTCCGCGGTCACGACGCCACGGCGCCGGCGCCGAGCAGGGCCTTGAGGTCGGCCTTCAGCTCCGGCCTGGGGTCCACCCGCGGTTCCAGGCGCAGCAGCGTCGCCCGCGGGCCGTTGACCAGCTTGACGTGCACCTCCGCCGGCCCAGGGTGGTCGTGGAGCACCTCCCGCAGCTGCTCCACCACCTCCGGGGTGCAGCGTTCGGGGGTCATCGACAGCACCAGTGGGCGGACCTGCTCGTCGGCGGCGGACAGGTCCGGCAGGGACAGGTCCATGGCCACCACCCGCGGCTGCTCCTCCCGCCGGTCGACCCGGCCGCGCAGCACCACGATCCGGTCCTCGGTCACGTACTCGCCGACCAGCTCGTAGGTGTTGGGGAAGAACAGCACCTCCACCGCGCCGGCCAGGTCCTCCAGGGTGGCCGAGGCCCACACCTTGCCCTGCTTGGTGACCCGCTTCTGCACCCCGGTGAGGATGCCGGCCAGGGTGACCACGTGCCCGTCCGGGTAGGTCGCCTCGGCCCCGTCTTCCGTCAGCACCGGGATCGCCACGTCGGCGGCGTCCGAGAGCACTCTCTCCAGCCCGCGCAGCGGGTGGTCGGAGACGTACAGGCCGAGCATCTCCCGCTCCTTGGTGAGCAGGTCGCTGCGGTCCCACTCGTCGTCGGGGATCGGAGGCAGGGCCGCCTCCGTCGCGGACCCGGTATCGCCGAGGGCCCCGCCGAACAGGTCCATCTGACCGGCGGCCTCGTTGCGCTTCGTCTCGGCGAACGCCTCGACGGCGAGGGCGTGCACCTCCATCAGGCCCTTGCGGGTGTGGCCCAGCGAGTCGAACGCCCCGGCCATGATGAGCGACTCGATGACCCGCTTGTTGCACACCACCGCGTCGACCTTGCGCAGGAAGTCGTAGAAGTGCGTGAACTCGCCCTTCTCCTTGCGGGCCCGCAGGATCGCCTCCACCACGCCGGCGCCGACGTTGCGGACCGCCGCCAGTCCGAACCGGATGTCGTCACCGACCGCGGTGAACCGGGCGCCGGAGGCGTTGACGTCCGGCGGCAGCACCCGGATGCCCATCTTCCGGCACTCGGCCAGGTAGACCGCGGACTTGTCCTTGTCGTCGGCGACGCTGGTGAGCAGGGCCGCCATGTACTCGGTGGGAT
>CAZSNW010000221.1:0-4443 GCA_964608245.1 uncultured Micromonosporaceae bacterium | reverse complement strand
GCTTGAGCATGTTGCCGGCGTCCATCGAGCCCTCGCCCTTGCCGGCGCCGACCACGGTGTGCAGCTCGTCGATGAACGTGATGATCTGACCGTCGCTGGACTTGATCTCCTCCAGGACGCTCTTGAGCCGCTCCTCGAACTGGCCCCGGTACTGCGCGCCGGCGACCATCGCGCCGAGGTCGAGGCTGACCAGTCGCTTGTCGCGCAGGCTCTCCGGCACGTCGCCGGCGACGATCCGCTGGGCCAGGCCCTCCACGATCGCGGTCTTGCCGACGCCGGGCTCACCGATCAGCACGGGGTTGTTCTTGGTGCGCCGGGACAGCACCTGGATGACCCGGCGGATCTCGGCGTCGCGCCCGATCACCGGGTCGAGCTTGCCGTCGCGGGCCTGGCGGGTCAGGTCGACACCGAACTTCTCCAGCGCCCGGTAGGTGTCCTCCGGCTCGGCCGAGGTGACCCGCCGGTTGCCGCCGCGGACCTGCGGGAAGGCGGCCACCAGGGCGTCGGTGGTCGCGCCGGCCGCCCGCAGCGCCGCAGCCACCGGGCCGTCGATGCGCGCCAGCCCGGCCAGCAGGTGCTCGGTGGAGACGTACTCGTCGCCGAGCGGCCGCGCGATCTGCTCGGCGGCGTTGACGACGTTGACCAGCTCCCGCGACAGGCTCGGCTCGGCCACCGACGCCCCGCGCGCGCTCGGCATCTGGTTGACCGCCCGCAGCGCCTGGCGGCGCAGGTCGGCCGGGTTGGCCCCGACGGCGCGCAGCAGCGCGGTGGCGGTCGACCCACCGGTGTCCAGCAGCGACAGCAACAGGTGCCACGGCTCCACCGTGGCGTGCCCGGCCTGCGCGGCAGACCGCGCGGCCGAGGTGATGACTTCCCTGCTCTTGGTGGTCAGACGCTCCACGTTCACGATAGTTGAGCGTACCCGACTCAACTTCGACCGGCCACCAGGGAGACCGGCGACCCGGACGACCTGAGTTGAACACGAGTGGTCTTCCGATCATCACGCCGGCGCGTTACCGTGGCGGCCGCAACCACCCCACTTCCAGGAGTGACCCGTGACCGTGCCGCAGACGACCTTCACAGGCTTCGCCAACCCGGTCGACCCGACGCCGGCCGAGCTACGGGAGTGGGCGTACCAACCGGACTCGGTGCCGTTGCACACCCTGCCACCGGACTGGGACCTGCTGGTCGCCGGCGACCACCTGATCAACACGATCTTCGAGCTGGTGATGGACACCCGCTGTCCGGCCCGTCGGTTCATGCTGCACTGCCTGTACATCTACGCCGCCGACGCGATCCGGACCGACTTCAAGGCCCACCCCAAGCGCCGACTCCTGAAGCTCGTCAAGCAGGCCGAGCAGGAGGGCGACGAGCTGCTGGAGATCTGGGCCTACAACACCCGGGTGCTCATGGACCGCACCAACCTGTTCGACTACCACGAGTGGTGCGAGGGCGGGCTGGTGCGCAACCCCCGCCGGATCGCCTGACCAGCGGGTCGCCCGACAGGCAGCCCACCGGGCGGCGGACCGGTGGACCGGCCACACGCGGACCCCGGCGCGAGAGTCACGCGCGGCGGCGGTAGAGGACGACCTCGGTCGAGCTGCGCGCGGCCGGCAGCAGGTCGCGACGCGGGAAGGCCGACAGCGCCTCCAGCTCCGCGATCCGCTGGTACGCCGCGGCGAGCTCCTCGGTGAGCGCCGCGACCTGCTCCTGGAGCGACTCCAGGGTCCGCTCCAGCTCGATGATCCGCTTGACGCCGGCGAGGTTGATGCCCTCCTCCTGGCTCAGCCGCTGGATCTCCCGCAGCAGCAGCACGTCCCGGAAGCTGTACCGGCGGCCGCCCCCCGGCGCGCGCCCCGGCTCGACCAGCCCCAGCCGGTCGTACTGCCGCAGGGTCTGCGGATGCATCCCGGCCATCCGCGCCGCGACGGAGATGATCAGCACCTTCGCGTCGGGCATCTCGGTGGCCAGGTCCCAGCCCGCGTCACCACGGGTGCCCCGCCCGTCCGCGCGGGCGGTGTCCTGCTCACCCACGTCTGCCTCCCTTGGCGATGTAGCGCTCCAGGTGCTCCCGGGGCGCCGGACCGGTGGCGGCGGCCAGTGCGTCCAACGCCTCACTGGCCTTCCGGGACAGCTTGTCCGGTACCACTATCTCCACAGTGACCAGCAGGTCACCACGGGTCCCGTCCCGGCGGGCGACCCCCCGGCCACGCACCCGCAGGGTCCGGCCGGACGGGGTGCCCGGCGGCACCCGTAGCGTGACCGGGCCGTCGAAGGTGGGCACCGTCAGATCGACCCCACGGACCGCCTCGGCGAAGGTGATCGGCACGGTCAGCGTGAGGTCGTTGCCGACCCGTCCGAACAGCTCGTCCGGGCGTACCCGGACGTGGACGTAGAGGTGACCGGGCTGGCCTCCCCGCGGACCCGGCTCCCCCTTGCCCGGCACCCGGATGCGCTGACCGTCGGCGACCCCGGGCGGGATGCGCACGGTGAGGCGGCGGGTCCGGGTGACCGACCCGGAGCCTTTGCACTCCGGGCAGCGGTCCACCACCACGGTGCCGGACCCGCCGCACTCCAGGCACGGCTCGGAGAAGCTGAACGCACCCTGGTTACGGCTCACCACACCGAGTCCACCGCACTGCGGGCAGGTGACCGGGCGGGTGCCGGGGCGCGCCCCGGTGCCCTGGCAGGTCTCGCACGCGCCCGGGGCGCGCACCGTCAGAGGCAGCGTCGCCCCGCGTACCGCGTCGGCGAAGTCGATGGTGACCTCGGCCTCCACGTCCCGGCCCCGGGTGGGGCGACGCTGCGTACCGCCGGAGAACAGCGTGCTGAACAGGTCGCCGAACCCGCCCCCGCCGAACCGGCGCTCGCCGACGCCGGCGAACAGGTCGGAGAAGTCGAAGCCGCCCGCACCCTGCTGCGCACCGCGACGGAACGCGCCCGCCCCGAACAGCGAGCGCATCTCGTCGTACTCCTTGCGCCGCTTCTCGTCGGACAGGACGTGGTAGGCCTCGTTGACCTCCTTGAACCGCCGCTCGGCCTCGGCGTTGCCCGGGTTGCGGTCGGGGTGCAGCTCCCGCGCCAGCTTGCGGTACGCCTTCTTGATCTCGCTCGCCGACGCGGTCCTGGGCACGCCCAGGATCTGGTAGAAGTCCTTCTCCAGCCAGTCCTTGGAGCTCATGCCTGCGCCTCACTCGGGGTCGGCGACAGCGACCATCGCCGGCCGCAGCACCCGGTCCCCGAGCCGGTATCCGCGACGGAGGACCTCCACACAGGTCGGCTCGGTGACGTCGGCCGACGTCTGGTGGGCCACCGCCTCGTGCCAGTTGGGGTCGAACCGGTCACCCTTCTCGCCGAAAGCGGACAACCCGAACTTGGCCAGCGTCGTGGTCAGGTGGTCGATCACCGCGAGCACCCCCTCGGGCAGCTCGCCGTGCTCCCGCGCCCGGTCGAAGTCGTCGAGCACCGGCAGCAGCGCCGTCAGCACGGTGGCGGTCGCCTGCTCGACGACCAGCGCGCGGTCACGGTCTACCCGCTTGCGGTAGTTGTGGTACTCCGCGGTGATCCGCTGCAGGTCCTCGGTCCGCTCCGCCAGCGTCGCGCGCACCGCGGCGAGCTCCTCACGGAGCGCGGCCAGGGCAGCCTGGTCGACCGTCGCCTCCGCCTCGGCCGTCGCCTCCGCGGCGTCGGCCTCGGCCGGTGCCTCCGGCGCGGTCCCGGCCGGCTGCTCCGCGGCCGCCGACGTCGGCTCGGCCGGCGCCGCGTCGGCCGGGGTCTCCGTGGCCTCCTGGTCGGCCGGTTCACGGGCAGCCGCCGTCTCGCCGGCCGCCTTCCGGCCGGCCGGCTTCCGCTCGGCCGGTTGCTGGTCAGCCGGCTGCTGGTCGGCCGCCCCGGCCGGGGCCGGCTCGGCGTCGCGCTGCGACGCCTGCCCGGCCCCGGCGGACCCGCTCCGGTTGACGCGGCGCCGGTCCCGGACCACGAACGGCTCACCCACCGGCTGCGTCCCCGCCTCCGGCGAGGTCGCGCCGGCCGGCTCTCGACGGATCTCGTCAGACTGCTGCGTCATTTCTTGTCGTCCTCGTCCACGATCTCGGCGTCGACCACGTCCTCGGCGCCACCGGCCCCACCGGTGTCACCGGTGGTCCCGGTGCCCCCACCAGCCTGCCCCGCCTGGGCGTACAGCTTGGTGCTGGCCTCCTGCATCACCCGGTTGAGCTCCTCGTGCGCGGACTTGATCGCCTCGATGTCGGACCCGCCCAGCGCCGCCCGCAGGCTGCCCAGCGCCTCGTTGACCTTGGACCGGGAGTCCTCCGGCAGCTTGTCGCCGCTTTCGGCGAGGAACTTCTCGGTCTGCCACAGGGCGTGCTCGGCGTGGTTGCGGGTCTCCGCCTGCTCACGCCGCCGCCGGTCCTCCTCGGCGTGCTCCTGGGCGTCGCGCATCAT
>CAZSNW010000220.1:0-4463 GCA_964608245.1 uncultured Micromonosporaceae bacterium | reverse complement strand
GGCCGGCGCCGCGAGGAGTTCATGACGTTGAGGAAGTTGATGAAGATGCCCTGCGCGGTCTCCGGCCGCAGGTAGTGCAGGCCCTCTTCGCTCTCCACCGGACCCAGGTAGGTCTTCATCAGCCCGCTGAACATCCGCGGCTCGGTGAAGCGGCCCTGGGTGCCGCAGTGCGGGCAGCTCACCTCCGACAGCCCCTCCGGCGGACGGCCGTGCTTGGACTCGAACGCCTCCTGCAGCTGGTCGGCCCGCCACCGGCGGTGGCACGACAGGCACTCGGTGAGCGGGTCGACGAACTCGGCGACGTGCCCGGAAGCGACCCACACCTCCCGGTTGAGCACCACCGCGGAGTCGAGGCCGACGACGTCGTCACGCTCCTGCACCATCGTCTTCCACCACTGCCGGCGGATGTTCTCCTTCAGCTCCACCCCCAGCGGCCCGTAGTCCCAGGCGGAGCGGCTGCCGCCGTAGATCTCGCTGGAGGGGTAGACGAAGCCCCGACGCTTGGCCAGGTTGACGACGGTGTCGATACGGTCTGCGGACACGGATGGGATCCCCCTGTGACTGGCCGGCCGGCTGGCTGCCGGCGGCGGGATGACGGACGCGTGACGCGGGCGCGCCGCCGCACCCCCACGGGCGGCGGGCACGTCACGCTGCCCAGCCTACGGCCGCCCCGCCCGTACGGGCATCCGGCTCCCCTACTCCCCTCCGCCGGAGTCGCGGTGGCCGCGGCGGGCACCCAAGTTCGCTACTCCCCCTCGACCACGCCGCAGATCTCCAGCCGGCCGGTGCGCGTGTTCTCCTCCAGCGGGAAGGTGAGTTCCCGGACGGTGCCGTCGGCGTACTCGACGGTGGCCGGCAGCTCCACCGGTGTGCGGGTGAGCACCACCTGGCCCAGGTCGTAGGAGACGATCCGTGGCTCCGACACCCGCGCGGTGAACTCCTCCAGGGTCTCGGCCTCCCGGTCGGCTGCGCAGCGCAGCTCGTACGCCGTCTCCCAGTCCTCGGCCATCTGCGCCTCGAGGTAGTCGCCGACCGCCCGGTGGGCGCGCTCGTTCAGGGCCTCGACCCCGGTGACGACCAGGCCGAGGAACGTCACCACCCCGACCCCGGCGCACAGCAGCACCACCGCCCCGGCCAGCCCGAGCGCCAGCCCCCGCCAGGCGCGGCGTCCCTCGACCGGGGCGGCGGCGAACGGCGGTCGGACCCCGGGCCCGGGTGGCGGGGGCGGCACCGCGTCCACGGTGGTCGGTGCGGGGTCAGTCACGGCCACCTGCCGACGCGAGCCCCTCGGGTGCGGCCGGTCCGCCACGCCCGGCCGGCAGGTCCCGTCCGTCGACACCGACCGCCGCGTCGGCCGCCCCGTCACCCGGCGGCGCGGCGGTGGCGAGGTCCCCCGACCGGCGTACCACCGCGGCGCCGTCGGTGACCAGCAACGCCTCGTACGCCGACGGCTCGTCGACGGCCTCGGCGAGCAGCGGGGTCGCCACCAGGCGTACCGTGGGGTCGCTGAGTGCCCGCCGGTACGCCCCGACCGACTCCCACCGGGTGACCAGGCACCACAGGCGGGGGTCGTCGAGACTGCGGACCAGCTCCCCGTCGCGGAACCCCGGCCGCCCGGCCAGGGCCTCGAGCGCCGCCTGCGCCCGGTCGGTGAACTCGGCGGTACGCTCGGGCACCACGACGAAGCGGTTGAGCGCGAGCACCCGGCCTCCCTGTCCCGGTGGCCCGCCACGACGACGGGCCGGACCGGACCCGATCGTAGCCAACCGCAGCCGGCACGCGAGGATGGTGGCGCGATGAGTGACAACACGGACCAACGGGATCTCCTGGCCCGTCTCAGCCGGACCAACCCGACCGTGGTGGTGCTGGCGGCCGCGGCGCTGTTCCTCGGCGTGCTGCTCCTGCCCCCGGTGCCGAGCGGCCTGCTGATCGTGGCGATCGCGGTGGCGCTGCTGGCGCTGCTGACGCGTACCTGGCCGGTGCTACCCACCCAGCAGCGGGTGCTGCGACTGGTGGTGATCTGCCTGCTCCTGCTGGTGGCCGCCTCGAAGCTGCTGTGACACCGAGCCCGCCACCTCGATCGGTCGGTCCGGCGTAGCGGTGGGGCGACCCGACTCATGCGAAGTTGACAATCATTGTCAACAAGCCGCACTGTGGTGGCATGAGCGCAGAGGGGGGCACGACCGGGGGGCGTGCGAAGCCGCGCCGGAACCGGCGGGCACGGACGGGCGCGGTGGGCGGTCTGTCCGCCGTCGCGGCGCTGGCCGCCCTGCTGCTCAGCGGGTGCACCGCTGACCTCGCCGCGGGCTCCGCGGACCGGCCGCGGGTGGTCGCCGCCGTCTACCCGCTGCAGTACGTGGCCGAGCGGGTGGCCGGTCCGGACGCGACCGTCACCGGACTCACCCCGCCCGGGGTCGACGCGCACGACCTGGAACTCACCGGATCGCAGGTGGCGCACATCGCCCAGGCCGACCTGGTGCTCTACCTCGCCGGTTTCCAGCCGGCGGTGGACGAGGCGGTGGTCGTCCACGCCCGTGGAACCGCGCTGGAGGTAACCTCGCTCGCCGGGCCTCCGGGCGCGGAATGGGACCACCACGGCGACCACCCCGGACACGTCGGACCCGGGCACCACGGGCCCGGGCCCGGTGTCCACGGCCACGACCGGCACGGGCACGACACAGGCCGCCACCGGGATGACGGCCACCGGCACAAAGGGCACCTGCACGGCGATCCGCACGTGTGGCTGGACCCGCTGCGGCTCTCGGTGATCGCCGAGGAGGTGGCCGCCCGGCTGGCCGAGATCGCGCCCGAGCACGCCGCCGCGTACGCCGACCGTGCGCAGCGGCTGCGGGACGAACTCGCCGCGCTGGACGAGAAGTTCACCGCCGGGCTCGCCGACTGCCGACGCCGCGAGTTCGTGGTCGGCCACACCGCCTTCTCCTATCTCGCCGACCGCTACGGCCTCCGGCAGATCGCGGTCTCCGGGCTGTCGCCGGAGGACGAGCCGACACCGGCGGCGCTGACCGAGGCGGTGCGGCGGGCCCGGGAGCACGGGGCGACCACCATCTACTACGAGACGCTGGCCGGGCCGCGGGTCGCGGAGGTGGTCGCCGACCAGGTCGGGGCGACGGTCGCGCCGCTCGATCCGCTGGAGACCGCGCCCGACCAGGGGGACTACCTCACCCGGATGCGGGAGAACCTCGCCGCCCTGCGGGCCGGACTGGAGTGCCGATGACGACACCCGTGGTGGAACTGGACCGTGTCACGGTCGGGTACGGCGCACAGCCGGTGCTCCGCGACGTGACGCTGACGGTGCGCGCCGGTGAGGTGGTGGCCGTCCTCGGGGCCAACGGCTCCGGCAAGTCGACACTGCTGCGTACCGCGCTGGGGCTGCTGACCCCGCGGTCCGGCACCGCCCGGCTGTTCGGCGAGCCGGCGACCCGGCTGACGCACCGCGACCGGGTCGGGTACGTGCCGCAGCGGCTCGACGCCGGCGCCGGGGTGCCGGCCACCGTGACCGAGGTGGTCGCCGCCGGCCGGCTGTCCCGCCGCCGGTTCGGCCGCCCGGCCCGGGCGGTCGACCGGGAGGCGGTGGCCGAGGCGATCCGCACCGTGGGGCTGGCCGACCGGGCGCGGGACCCGGTCGGGATCCTCTCCGGCGGCCAGCAGCAACGGGTGCTCATCGCCCGGGCGCTCGCCACCCGACCCGACCTGCTCGTCATGGACGAGCCGACCGCCGGGGTGGACACCGGAAGCCAGCTGGCGTTCGCCGGCGCGCTGCGGCGCTTCGTCGACGGCGGCGGCACGGTGCTCCTGGTCGCCCACGAGCTCGGTCCGCTGCGGCCGCTGGTCAACCGGTCGGTGGTGCTGCACCTGGGCACCGTGGTGCACGACGGTCCGGTGCCGCCGCCGGCCGGCCACCACGCCGACCCCGCCCACGAGCACGTCCACCCGCACGCCCCGCGGCTGGCCGGGCACCTGTTCGGCGGGGGTGGGGCCGCGTGAGCGTGTTCGCCTGGCCGTTCATGCAGTACGCGCTGGTGGCCGCGGTGGTCACCGGCCTGGCCGCCCCGGCGCTCGGCACCTACCTGGTGCAGCGGCGGCTCGCCCTGATCGGCGACGGTCTGGGCCACGTCGCCCTCACCGGGGTCGGGGTGGCGCTGCTGACCCAGCGCTCCCCGGTACTCGTCGCGCTGCTCGCGGCGGCCCTCGGCGCGGTCGCGATCGAGCTGGTCCGCGAACGTGGCCGCACCTCCGGGGACGTGGCCCTGGCGATCCTCTTCTACGGAGGCATCGCCGGGGGTGTGTTCCTGGTGGCGCTCTCCCCCGGTCACAGCAACGCGAGCCTCACCGCGTACCTGTTCGGCTCGCCGCTGACCGTCTCCCGGCAGGACCTGCTGGTGATGGTGGTACTGGCGGCGGCGGTGGTGACGGTCGCGGTCGGGCTGCGCCCCTGGCTGTTC
>CAZSNW010000219.1:0-4515 GCA_964608245.1 uncultured Micromonosporaceae bacterium | reverse complement strand
GGACCGCCGACGGCCGGATCTACACCCTGTCGGACACCGTCGGGTTCGTCCGTCACCTGCCGCACCAGCTGGTGGAGGCGTTCCGGTCGACGCTGGAGGAGGTCACCAACGCCGACCTGATCGTGCACGTGGTCGACGGGTCGCACCCGGACCCTGCCGAGCAGGTGGAGGCGGTCCGCACGGTGCTGGCCGAGATCGGCGCGGACCGGATCCCGGAGCTGCTGGTCATCAACAAGATCGACAAGGCGGCGGAGGAGGACCTGCTGCGGTGGCGGCGCCAGGGGCCGGCCGCGGGGTGCGTCTCCGCCCACACCGGCGACGGTCTGGACGCGCTGCGCGCCGCCATCGACGAGCGACTGCCGCGCCCGGCGGTACGTGTGGACGCGCTGGTCCCGTACGACCGGGGTGATCTGGTGGCCCGGCTGCACGAACGGGGCGAGGTGGACTCGGTGCGGCACGAACCGGGCGGCACCCGGGTGGTCGCCCGGGTCGACCCGGCGCTGGCGGCGGCGCTACGCCCGTACCTGGTCACCTCGTCGACTGTGTGATTCCCCCCGGGCGTTGCACCGCGCGAGCTTGCACGTGCAAAACTGGCGCGGTGGCGCGCGCAGCGGTGGCGGTGATGGTGGCGGCGGCGGCCCTGGCGCTGACCGCCGGTTCGGCGCTCGCCCAGGAGCCGGCACCGACCGGGTCGCCGGACCCGGGTGTCCCGCCGGCCGTGGGGGACGCGAAGCCGGGGGAGCCGGTGTGCACGATCACCGACTACCGGTTGCAGGAACTCTCCGGGCTGGTGGCGACCGAGGACGGCTACATCGTCGTCAACGACAGCAGCGACTTCTACGACCGCCGCGCGATCTTCTTCCTCGACCGTTCCTGCCAGGTGGTCGACCTCATCCCGCTGCCCGACCAGCGGGACCCGGAGGCCCTGGCGTTGGACCGGAAGCGGAACATCCTGTGGGTCGGGGACATCGGCGACAACCTCGCCGAACGCCAGACGGTGGCGCTGTTCCGGGTGGACCTGGACGGTGACCGGTACCCGGTGATCCACCGGTTCGCATACCCGGACGGCCCGCGCGACGCGGAGGCGCTGATCCTCGACGGGGACGGGACGCCGATCATCGTCACCAAGAAGCTGGGGACCGCCGAGCTTTTCCGGCCGGCCGGCGAGATGGTGCCGAACAACCCGCACGAGCAGGCGGTTCCGCTGGAGAAGGTCGGCGAGTTCAAGCTGGTGGACACCGGGACCGAGCACCGGCTCGGGGTGGCGGCCCGGATGGTGGTGACCGACGGCGCCAACTCGCCCGACGGCAGCAAGGTGGTGCTGCGCAGCTACACCGACGCGTACGAGTTCGACGTGGTCGACGGGGACGTGGCGGCGGCGATCACCGGCGGTACGCCACGGATCACTCCGCTGCCCGGGGAGCCGTTGGGGGAGGCGATCAGCTACACCCCGGACGGCGAGGCCTTCGTGACCGTGTCCGACATGCAGGCGGAGGAGGAGCCGCCGGTGATCCTCCGGTACGAGCCGGCGGAGCCGGCGCCGCCCCCGCCGCCGCCGCAGTCGGCCGACCCGCCGGAGCGGTCCCGCTCGCTGCTGGACCGGCTGGGCCCGCGGGGGATCCTCAACATCATCGGCGGCATCGGCGTGCTGGGCCTGGTGCTCGTGGTGATCGGGGTGGTGGGGATCGTCCGCGCCCGGCAGGCCGGCCCCGACCTGGACGACGAGGACGACGAGGACGAGGACGACGACGAGGAAGAGGACGAGGACGACGACGAGGAGGTGACCGACGGCTACGCCGCCCGGTCACCGGCCCGCCGCCGGGTGGCCGCCCGCGCCCGGGTGCCGGCGCCGCCGCCGACACCGCCGGCCGGTGGCCCTCAGGCGGGCACGCCGTCGGCCGCCGGCACCGTCTACACCTCCGGCGCCGCGTCCGGCTACCCGGACTACCCGTTCGACCAGGACCTGCCGACCGGGTACCCGCCGCCGGAGGGCTACCCGCCCGCCGAGGGCTACCCGCCGGCCGCCGGCTACCCGGGCGCCGGGCCGGGTCCCGCCGGCTACGGGGTGGCCGGCGGCGAGGGCGCCCGGCCCTCCTACGCGGCCGACCAGTACGCGGCGGGCGGCCGGCACGCGGGGGCGGACCGGTTCCCCGAGGGCGGGTATCCGGACGAGGCGCGTCCGGCCGGCGGGGTCTACCGGTCGGGGTACCAGGAGCAACAGCCGCAGCACCCACAGGCCGACGGGGCGTACGGCACGCCCACCTACCACGCGTCGCCGCCGGCGGACTTCGACGACGACGACCCGGACTACCGGTACGAGTTCCGCCGCCGGGACGAGTGGTAGACCGCGGGCACGGCGACCGGCACCCGGGTCGGGCGGGTGGACCGGGTGGTCAGAACGGCCGACCGGTGGTCGGACGTGGCGGTGTCAGACGCGGCGGAGGACCGCCACCACCTTGCCCATGATCGTCGCCTCGTCGCCCGGGATCGGCTCGTAGGCGGGGTTCTGCGGGAGCAGCCACAGGTGGCCGTCGCGCCGCTGGTAGGTCTTCACCGTGGCCTCGCCGTCGATGAGCGCGGCCACCATGTCCCCGTTGTCGGCGTCGGGCTGCTGGCGGACCACCACCCAGTCGCCGTCGCAGATCGCGGCGTTGATCATGGAGTCGCCCTTGACCTGCAGCATGAACAGGGTGCCCTCGCCGACGAGTTCCCGGGGCAGCGGGTAGACGTCCTCGATCATCTCCTCGGCGAGGATCGGGCCGCCGGCGGCGATCCGCCCGAGCATCGGGACGAACGCCGGTGCGGACCGACGGGTGCCGGTGGTCTCGTCGACCATGTCGACGGCCGGGCGGACGTCGACGGCCCGCGGCCGGTTGGGGTCACGCCGCAGGTAGCCCTTACGTTCCAGCACCTTCAGCTGGTACGCGACGCTGGAGGGCGAGACCAGGCCCACCGCCTCGCCGATCTCCCGCACGCTCGGCGGGTAGCCGTGCTCCTCGCCCCAGCGGCGGAGGAACTCCAGGATGCGACGCTGCCGGGGGGTCAGGTCGGGGGTGGACACGCCCGGCATGGCGCGGACCACGGCCGCCACCGCGCGGGAGCGCTCGGCGTCCCGCGGCGGACGGTCCCGGCCGGACGTCATCCGCTCACGCTCCGGTTGCCGGCTCATGTCGCCTCCTGGGTGGTGCGGCGGGCTCGATCGGTGATCACCGTATCGCACACACGTCACAAACGTCCAAACCCTTGTACGAATCCGCCCGCGTGTCGCGCGCCCACGTCGGCAACTGCGGCGAAGTTGTCGCCTAGGCGCGCCCTTCTGCGACAACTTCGCCGCAGTTGTCACGAGGAGGGTGCCGTCGCTGGTGGTCGAACATGTGTACGATGACTGTGGTGCGGCGACGGCCCCGGCGGGGTCGACCGTGGCGGCCTCGGACGCCGGTCGTGGACGTGTCCCGGATCACCGATCCGACACGACACTCCGGCACCCCGGCCTTGCGGTCGCCCCGCCGGGGCAATAGGGTATACCCCAACATGTAGTAGTGACACTCATGTAAGTTGCCTATAAGTTGGGGTAACGGCCCCCTCGCGGGGCCGTTACTTGTCACCGTCGAGTACAGTTCCCATCCCGGCTGGAGGTTCTCGTGCGCTGTCCGTACTGCCGTCACCCCGACTCGCGGGTGGTGGACTCGCGGGAGGCGGACGAGGGCAGCATCATCCGACGCCGTCGGCAGTGCCAGGAGTGTGGCCGGCGCTTCACCACCGTGGAGGAGCCGGTGCTGGCCGTGGTCAAGCGCAGCGGCGTGGTGGAGCCGTTCAGCCGGGAGAAGATCATCGCCGGGGTCCGGAAGGCGTGCCAGGGCCGGCCGGTGGACGACGACGCGATCGCCCTGCTCGCGCAGCGGGTGGAGGAGGCCGTCCGGGCGCGCGGCCAGGCCGAGGTGCCCAGCCAGGAGATCGGGCTGGCGATCCTCGGCCCGCTGCGGGAGCTGGACGAGGTGGCGTACCTGCGTTTCGCGAGCGTCTACCGTGCGTTCGAATCGTTGGAGGACTTCGAGGCCGAGATCGCCGCCCTGCGCGCCCTGCGCGGCCGGGAGCCCAGCGACGCCGCCGGCGTCGGACGCTCCGCGGTCACGTCGGACACCGTCGGCTGACAGACAACAAGCAACCCGCCCGGGTGACCGGGCGGCCGAACCGTCGAGCAGGTCCGGAGAGCCCGGACCGGAGGGGGAGTGAGATGTCGGGGGATGACACGGCGACCGGCGGCACGGTTCCGGCATCGCAGCCGGAGGACGCCTCGCCGACCCTTCGCGAGGAGAACACGGCCCGGTCAGGCGGCGACCGGGCGAAGCCCACGGGGCTGACCGTCGAGCGGGTGTGGACCACGCCCGGCGTCCATCCGTACGACCAGGTCACCTGGGAGCGGCGGGACGTGGTGATGACCAACTGGCGCGACGGCACCGTCAACTTCGAGCAGCGGGGGGTGGAGTTCCCCGACTTCTGGAGCGTCAACGCCTC
>CAZSNW010000218.1:0-4520 GCA_964608245.1 uncultured Micromonosporaceae bacterium | reverse complement strand
TGATCAAGTTGTGGATGATCGTGGCGCCCGGGTAGCGCTTCAGCTCCCGTACCGCCACCAGCGCGGTGATCGCCGACGGCGACACCGGCTCGCCCCGCTCGTCCACCACGAAGCACCGGTCGGCGTCCCCGTCGAACGCCAGCCCGATGTCCCCACCGTGCTCGCGGACCGCCCGTTGCAGGTCGACCAGGTTGGCCGGGTCCAGCGGGTTGGCCTCGTGGTTGGGGAAGGTGCCATCGAGTTCGAAGTACAGCGGCACCACCCGCAGCGGCAGCGGCTCGCCGGTGGCGTCGCCGAGCACCGCCGGCACGGTGTGACCGGCCATGCCGTTGCCGGCGTCCACCACCACCGTCAGTGGCCGGATGCCGCTCAGGTCCACCAGCGACCGCAGGTGCGCCGCGTAGCCGGGCAGCAGATCCCGGTGCTCCAGGTCCGGCACCGGGTCGGGCATCACCGGCCGGGGCCGGGTGCCGTCGAGGATCTCCTGGGCGATGTCGCGGATCCGGTCCAGCCCGCTGCCCTGGCCGACCGGGCGGGCACCCGACCGGCACAGCTTGATCCCGTTGTAGACGGCCGGGTTGTGGCTGGCGGTGAACATCGCCCCGGGCAGGTCGAGGCTGCCGGAGGCGTAGTAGAGCAGGTCGGTGGAGGCGAGCCCGGCGTGGACCACCGCGGCGCCGGCCGCGCGTGCGCCGTCCGCGAACGCCCCGGCCAGCTCCGGCGAGGAGGCCCGCATGTCGTGGGCGATCACCACCCGGTCGGCGGCGTCACCCGTCTCGCGCAGCCACAGCACGAACGCGGCCCCGCACACCCAGGCCACGTCCGGGTTGAGCTCTTCCGGCACGATCCCGCGGATGTCGTACGCCTTGACGATTCTGCCCAGATCGGTCACGCCCGCAGCCTACCGGCGGCCGGGCGCCGCCCGGGCCGCACCGGCCGAAGGAGCCGACGTGTCCTCGGGTGAGGTCGGGCGTCTGCGCGGCCGGGTCACCCCGGCGGCGCGGCCTGGCGCCTCAGGCGGGTGGGACCGGGCGCAGGTGGCCGCGGCCCGGCCCTCTGCGGGTCCGGCCGTCGGCGTCACCCGGCGGGCGGCCACGGGCGGCCGGGGAGGCGTCGGTCGCGGTGTCGCCGTCGGACGACGACCAGACCGCCTCGACCAGCACGGCCAGGTCGTCGACCACCGGCGGATCGGGCAGCTCCGTCTCCGGGCGGACCAGGCGCCAACCGCGGGGGGCGGTGAGGCTGAGAGCGTGGGTGCGGCACAGGTCGTACGCGTGGGGTTCGCGCCGGGCCGCGAGCGGCCCCACGACCGCGGTGGACTCCGCGTACACGTACGTCAGAGTCGCCACCGGCGGCTGGTCGCACCCGCCGCGGGAGCATCGACGTGGGGAACTCACGGCGGCACCGTATCCTCCCCGCGCCGGTGTCGCACGGCCTTCCCCCGCGACACGCCCGGCCGGCCGCACTACGCTGGCCTGATGACTGTGCTGCACGAGGAGCCGTCCCGCCGTTCCCGCCCCACCGGCCGGCGTCCCCGCCGGCGGACCACCCGCGACCGGCGCGGCCGCGGGCTGCGGGGACGCCTGGTGCCGGCCACCGTGCCGATCGCCCGCACCCGTGCGGAGATCTTCGACGACCTGGTGCTCGACGCGGTGGAACGGCTGGAGCGGCGGTGGGCCCGGGAACTGGCCGGCGTCGAGTTCGCGGTCGAGGAGGTGCCGGGCGAGGTCAACATCTACGAGTCGGACGTGCTGGAGGACGGGGAGGTGCCGCTGGCACGCCTGCTGCCGGGCGCGGGCGGCCGCCACGGCGTACCGCCGCGGATCGTGCTCTACCGCCGGCCGTTGGAGCGGCGGGCCCACGGCCGGGACGACCTGGCCGACCTCGTCCAGAGCGTGATCGTGGAACAGGTGGCGAACCTGCTCGGCGTGGACCCCGACGAGCTGCTCTGACCACGCCCGCCGGGCGCGCAGGCCCGTGACCGGACGGGCCGGCCGGTGGCCAGGTCCGGACCGTGCCCGCGCCGACGGGCGGGCGGTGCCGGCCGTCAGGCGGGGTGGTGTCTCAGGCGGCGGCGCGGCGCTTCAGGCGACGCCGCTCCCGCTCGGACATTCCCCCCCAGATGCCGAACCGCTCGTCGTTGGCGAGTGCGTACTCCAGGCACTCGGCCCGCACTTCGCACCGGGCGCAGATCCGCTTGGCCTCCCGGGTCGAGCCGCCCTTTTCCGGGAAGAACGCCTCGGGGTCGGTCTGCGAGCACAGGGCCCGCTCGTGCCACTCGGGCGCGATCCCCAGTAGGTCGGTCCCGATGGTGCGGCCGTCCATCAGCTCTTGCCTCCTTCACACGCACCGGGTTTCCCCGGTGCAACCCCCCACGCGGAAGGCGTCTTTGTCCTGCTCGTCGGCGATGTCGCACCGCCTAACCGAATGACCCCAGTGGAATTACACGCGTGTCATCCACACCCCGTCAAGCGGAAGCCGGTGATTGGGGCCACCCGGATGATCCGGGAAGGACCGGCGGGACAGCATCGCCTGCACCCTGCCCTACCGATCGACACCCCGAACGGGTTACGCGACCACCGGCGAGTCGTGAGAAGATTTTTCGTTCGGTCACGCTGCGTCGCCGACCCGGCGGACCGGCACCGGTTCGTAGGTGGTGGTCCGCTGGCGGGCCGGCCGACCGGCGGCCGCGGCGATCCGCTCCAGCTGGGCGATGGTCCGCGACGACCCGTACCTCGACCCGGCCATCCGCGAGATCGTCTCCTCCATCAGCGTGCCGCCCAGGTCGTTGCAGCCGCTGCGGAGCATCTCCACGGTCCCCTCGTCGCCGAGCTTGACCCACGAGCACTGGATGTTCGGGATGCGGCCGTGCAGCAGCAGCCGCGCCATGGCGTGCACCACCCGGTTCTCCCGCCAGGTCGGGCCCGGCCGGGCGATCCCCGCCAGGTAGATCGGCGCGTTGGTGTGCACGAACGGCAGCGCCACGAACTCGGTGAACCCGCCGGTGCGGTCCTGCACCTGCGCGAGCACCCGGAAGTGCGCCAGCCAGTGCCGGGGGTGGTCGACGTGCCCGTACATCATGGTGGCGCTGGACCGGATCCCCAGCTCGTGCGCGGTGGTCACCACCTCGACCCAGGTGGCGGTGGGCAGTTTGCCCTTGGTGAGCACCCAGCGCACCTCGTCGTCGAGGATCTCCGCGGCGGTGCCCGGGATGGTGTCGAGCCCCGCCTCCTTCAGCTGGGCCAGCCAGTCGCGCACCGGCACCCCGGCGCGCGCCGCGCCGGTGACGATCTCCATGGGCGAGTACGCGTGGACGTGGATGCCGGGCACGCGCTGCTTGATCGCCCGCAGGATGTCCGCGTACACGGTGACCGGCAGCTTCGGGTCGATCCCGCCCTGCAGGCAGACCTCGGTGGCGCCGGCCTCCCACGCCTGCGCCGCCCGCTCGGCCACCTCCGGCACCGACAGCCGGTACGCGTCGGCGTCCCGCTCCCGCTGGGCGAAGGCGCAGAACCGGCAGCCCACGTAGCACACGTTGGAGAAGTTGATGTTGCGGTTGACCACGTAGGTCACCACGTCCCCGACAGCCTCGGCGCGCAGTTCGTCGGCGAGCCGGCACAGCTCGTCCAGCGCCGGCCCGTCCGCCTCGAACAGCGCCAGCGCCGCCTCCTCGTGCCGGGGGTCGAGCAGCGATGCCGGGTCGGAGGCGGCGATCCGCAGCCCTTCGCGCACCCGTGGGTCCGCTGCGGACGGTGCGGGGACGGGCCGTCGGGGCCGCACCGGTGCCCCGGCGGCCTCGGCCACCTGCGACCAGTCGCCGTAGACGGTGTCGAAGTCGCCGCGCCGGTCGCGCGTGCGCCCCACCGTGTCGATGCTCGTGCCGAGGTCCACGCGGCCGGTGCCGGCGCCCTCCGGCAGCGCGTCCGGCTCCTGCCACGGGCGGCCCACCGGCGTCACGTCGGCCGCCAGTCCGGTCTTAGGGTCGGCCAGCGCGGTGACGTGCGGCAGCAGCCGCGGGTCGAGCCAGCGCTCCGGCTCGCGTACGTACTCCGGGTAGATGGTGAGCCGCTCGACCAGCCGGAACCCGGCCGCCTCGGTACGCCGTGCCAGCGTCTCCAGCTGCGGCCAGGGCCGCTCCGGGTTGACGTGGTCGGGGGTCACCGGCGACACCCCGCCCCAGTCGTCGATGCCGGCGCGCAGCAGCAGGTCGTACTCGTCGTCGATGAGGTTGGGCGGGGCCTGGATCCGGGCGCGTGGCCCGAGCACCAGCCGGGCCACCGCCACCGTGGCGGCGAGATCCTCCAGCTCCGCGTCCGGCATCCCCCGCATCGCGGTGTCCGGCTTGGCGCGGAAGTTCTGGACGATCACCTCCTGGATGTGCCCGTACGCGCGGGCGATCCGACGCAGCGCGAACAACGAGTCGACCCGCTCGGCGGGGGTCTCGCCGATGCCGATGAGGATGCCGGTGGTGAACGGCACCCCGACCCGGCCGGCGTCGGTGAGCACCCGCAACCGCACCG
>CAZSNW010000217.1:0-4557 GCA_964608245.1 uncultured Micromonosporaceae bacterium | reverse complement strand
CGGCGAACAGGGCGAGCACCACCAGGCACCCGACCACGCCCAGCTCCTCGCCGATGACCGCGAAGATGAAGTCGTTGTGCCCCTCCGGCAGCCAGCCCCACTTGTGGCTGGCGTTGCCCAGTCCCACCCCGAACCAGCCGCCGTCGGCCAGCGCGGTCCGGCCCTGCACCGCCTGGTAGCAGGTGGTCAGCGGGTCGCAGTCGGGGTCGAGGAACGCGGTGAGCCGCGGCATCCGGCGGTCGGCGTCGTTGAGCACCAGCAGCCAGGCGCCGAGGAGACCGGCCACCCCCAGTCCGACGAAGATCCGGAGCCGCACCCCGGCCGCCCACAGCATGCCGACCAGCAGCGCGAAGAGCACGATCATCGTGCCGAGGTCCTGGTGGCCGACCACCAGCAGCAGCAGCCCGGCCACCGGGGCGAGCGGCAGCATCAGCTCCCGGGTCCACCCCAGGTCGGCGCCCTTGCCGGCCAGCACGTCCGCGGCCCACAGCACCAGGGCGATCTTGGCGAGCTCCGACGGCTGCACGGACACCCCGGCGACCGTCAGCCACCGCAGCTCCGCGGAGACCGACCCGATCGCCGGCCGGTCGAGGATCCCGAGGCTGTGCAACTGGTCGATGAGGGCCACCGTCCCCTGCAGGGCGAAGGCCGCCACGAGCAGCGGCAGCGCCACCGCCCGCAGGGTCCGCACCGGCAGCCGCTGGCACACCCAGAACGCACCCAGCCCGATCACCGCGTACGTCGCCTGCTCGGCCAGGACCGCGAACGCGTTGCCGTCGCTGGCCAACGCGTGGACGCTGGTGGCCGAGAACACCATGGTCAGGCCGACCACCAGCAGCAGGCCGGCGCTGGCGAGCAGCAGGTGGTACGAGGCGAGCGGGCGGGCCAGCAGTCCGCGCAGCGACCCGACGGTGCGGGCGAGGACGCCGTTCACCGAACGTCCCCGGATGTTGGTGCCCGTCGCGTCACGCCCCTCATTATCGCCGGCAGTCCCGCGACCTGGGCCGCCACGGCCCCGCCGGCGGCGTGTCGACGCCCGCCGCAACCGGCGCCGGGCGGTGGCGGTGGCCGGATAGGGTCGCTGGAGGCGACCGGTAAGGTCTCCGACCGTCGGCGTCGCAGGCACGCGGAGGTGAGGTGGGCGCGGACGACAGCCGCTGGCGGCGGGTACGCGCGCTGGAGTACCCGGCGATGACGTTGGACCCGCACACCTGGACCGCCACGTTCGAGTACGCGCTGGTCGGAGAGGACGCGCCGCTGCGGTTCACGGAGACGGTCCGGTTCCCGGCCCCGGAGCGGCCGCCGTCGGCCGAGCGCCTGGCGACGCTGCGCCACGTGCTGGAGCTGCTGTACGTGGCGGCCGGCACCAGCTACTACAAGGTGGCCGCGCCACCCCGGGTGGTGCTGTCCGGGGTGCGGCTGGCCGGGCCGGCCCTGCCGTGGGCCACCGCGCTGTTCCACCGCGGGATGGCCGAGTTCGCCTACACCAACGACCTGCCGCACGTGCTCGACGTGGAGCTCACCTCGGCCGCCGCCTCCGCCGCCGACATCGGCCACCCGGCGTCGGCCGCCGGGGCGACGGTGGACGCTCCCCCGCTGGTGCCGGTCGGCGGCGGCAAGGACTCCATGGTCACCGTGGAGGCGCTGCGGCGCGCCGGCATGGCCCCGGTACTGCTCGCGGTCAACGCCAACGAGCTGCACCACCGGGTGGTCGAGGCCGCCGGGCTGCCGGCGCTCACGCCGAGGCGCACCATCGACCCCCGGCTGCTGGAGCTCAACCGGCAGGGCGCCTACAACGGGCACGTCCCGGTCACCGCGATCAACTCGCTGGTGGCGGTGGCCACCGCGGTGCTGCACGGGCTGGGCCCGGTGGTGATGTCCAACGAGCGCTCCGCCTCGGCCGCCAACCTCACCTGGCACGGCCGGCCGGTCAACCACCAGTGGTCCAAGGGGCTGGAGGCCGAGCGCCTGCTGCGGGAGGCGCTGGCCGCCCACGCCGGCCTGCCCGAGGCGTACTTCTCGCTGCTGCGGCCGCTGTCGGAACTGCAGATCGCCCGGCTGTTCGCCCCGTTCACCGCGTACGACCACGCGGTGACCAGCTGCAACGCCGCGTACCGGATCACCGGGCGGACCGCGGGCTGGTGCGGTGACTGCCCCAAGTGCCGGTTCGTGTTCGTCGCGCTGGCGCCGTTCATGCCCCGGGAACGCCTGGTGTCGATCGTCGGCCGGGACCTGCTCGCCGACGACGGGCAGACGGCCGGGTACCGGGAGCTGGCGGGACTCGCCGTCCACCGGCCGTTCGAGTGTGTCGGGGAGGTCGAGGAGACGCTGGCCGCGCTGCGGCTGATCTCCGACCGGCCGGAGTGGGCCGACGCGGCGGTGGTCCGCCGGCTGCGCGAGGAGGTGACCCACCCGCGCTGGCTGCCCGACGAGGCGCTGGCGCGGGTGTTCCGCGCCGACGGGCCGCACTTCGCCCCGCCGAGGTACGCCGCCGCACTGGAGGAACTCACGACCGCCGTGGGGGCTGTGGATGCGCCTTGCTGACCTGCGCGGCCGCCGGGTGGTGGTCTGGGGTACCGGACGGGAGGGCCGGGCCGCAGTGCGCGCGGTCGCCGCGGTGGGCCCGGCCGACCTGGTCGCCATCCAGGACCGCGCCACCGCGGCGGCCGGCGCCTGGACCCCGGACCTCGCCGCGCTCGCGCCGCTGCGCACCGGCGACCAGGCCCGAAAGGCGCTGCTCGCCGCCGAGGTGCTGGTGCGCTCGCCGGCGATCGCCCAGGTCCACCCGTGGCTGCAGGAGGCTCGCGCGCGGGGGGTGACGGTCACCGGCGGCACCTCGCTGTGGCTGGCCGACCACGCGCCGGCCACCATCGGGATCACCGGCACCAAGGGCAAGAGCACCACTGCGAGCCTGACGAGCCACCTGCTCGCCGGGGTGGGCCGGCCGGCGGTGCTCGGCGGCAACATCGGGGTGGCCGCCCTCGACCTGCCCGCCGCCGACCGGTACGTGCTGGAGATGTCCGCGTACCAGTGCGCCGACCTGGTGCGCTCCCCCGCGGTGGTGGGGCTCACCTCGTTGTTCCCGGAGCACCTGGACTGGTCCGGCGGCGAGGAGGAGTACTACCGTGACAAGCTCACCGTGGTCGCCCACGGCCCGCAGCGCGTGGTCTACCCGGTGGACGACGTGCGGCTACGCGAGCGGCTGTCCGGCCGCGACCTGCCGCTCCTGCCGGTGGGTACGCCGGAGTCGCTGCACGAGGCGCCCGGGCCGGACGGGCGGCCGTGGATCCACCTGGCCGACACGCCGCTGCTGCCGCGGGCGGCGCTCGCGGCCCCCGGCCGGCACAACACCTCCAACCTGTGCGTGGCGCTCGGCGTGCTGTACGCCGCCGGGGTGGACCTGGTGGCCGACCGGGAGCGGCTGCACGCCGCGGTCGCGTCGTTCACCCCGCTGCCCCACCGGCTGACCCCGATCGAGGACCCGTCCGGGATCACCTTCGTCGACGACTCGATCTCCACCGTGCCGCAGTCCACCGTGCACGCGATCGAGGCGTTCCGGGACCGGCCGCTCACGGTGCTGGTCGGCGGGCAGGACCGCGGGGTGGATTACCGGCCGCTGCGCGACTACCTCGCGGCCGCGCAGGTGCGGGCCACGCTGATCGGCATGCCCGAGAACGGCCCGGCGATCCTCGCACTGCTCCAGGATCTGCCGCACGTCACCACAGTGGCCGCCGACGACCTGCCGCACGCGGTGGCGCTCGCGCGGCGCCTCACCCCACCCGGCGGCGTGGTGCTGCTGTCCCCGGCCGCCCCCAGCTACGACCGGTTCGACAACTTCGAGCACCGCTCTCGGGTCTTCCGGCAGGCGGTCGCCGACACCGCCGGGTGAGCCGGCCGACGCGCGTACCGTAGGTCCGCGTACGCACGGCCGCGGCGTACGGCCGGTGGCAGGCCCGGACCGTCCGCTGGCGGCTCAGACCGTGTTGGCGAGGAAGTCGCCGTAGAAGATCACCAGACCGACGGCGGCGCAGAGCCCGGCGATGATCCAGAACCGGATGACGATGTTGACCTCGCTCCAGCCCTTGAGCTCGAAGTGGTGGTGCAGCGGGGACATGAGGAACACCCGCTTGCCGGTGGTCTTGTAGGAGATCCGCTGGATGATCAGCGACATGGTGATGACGACGAGCATCCCGCCGATGATCGGCAGCAGCAGCACGGTACGCGTCGCCAGCGCCATCGCCGCGATCAGCCCGCCCAGCGCCATCGACCCGGTGTCGCCCATGAAGATCTTCGCCGGGGAGGCGTTCCACCACAGGAACCCGACGCAGGCGGCCGCCGCCGCGCCCGCCAGCATCGCCACCTCCAGCGGGTCCCGCACCGTGTAGCAGTAGTCCAGCGTGTACCCGGGGTCGGCGCACCAGTGCCGGTACTGCCAGAAGCCGATCGCCAGGTACGCGCCGATCACCGCCACCGAGACCCCGGTGGCCAGCCCGTCCAGGCCGTCGGTGAGGTTGACCGCGTTGGTGGTGCTGATGACCACCAGCACGAACACCACGA
>CAZSNW010000216.1:0-4618 GCA_964608245.1 uncultured Micromonosporaceae bacterium | reverse complement strand
GCGCTTCCAGTTCTCGGTGGAGAAGGCGTACGCCGACAGGTACGGGATGCCGATCTCGATCGCGCCCTCGATGGTGTCGAACAGGGCGTGCTCCCCCTGCTCGTGACCCTTGGTGCGGGGCAGTCCGCGCCGCGTGGCCCAGCGGCCGTTGCCGTCCATCACGATCGCCACGTGACGCGGCAGCTTGTCCTTCGGCAGCTTCGGCGGCCGGGCGCCGGACGGGTGCGGCGACGGGGGTCGGGGTGTCCGCACCACCGGGTGCTGCCCGTTCCGCCGACGGTCACGACCTCCGGTTGCCGAGGACACTCACCCACCCCCACGGTCTACCAGTGGCAGTGATCGTAACCCGCGCTCCAGGTGCCACCGCAGGTGCGCGGCGATCAGGCCGGAAGCCTCCCGACGGGGCCCGGACCCGGTGGCGTCGGCGGTCTCCCAGTCCCCGGCGAGCAGCGCGGCCATCAGCGTCAGCGCCTCCGGCGCCGGGTGGGCCGCGCCCGGCGGGCGGCAACCGGGGCAGACCGTGCCGCCGGCCGGGACCGAGAACGCCCGGTGCGGTCCGGGGGCGCCGCAGACCGCGCACGCGGTCAGCGCCGGCGCCCAGCCGGCCAGCGCCATGGCCCGCAGCAGGTACGCGTCGAGCACCAGTGAGGCGGAGTGCTCCCCGGCCGCCATGGCCCGGAACGCGCCCAGGGTGAGCAGGAACAGCTCCCGCGCCGGCTGCCCCTCCTCCGGGGTGAGCCGCTCGGCGGTCTCCGCGATGGCGCTCGCCGCGGTGTAGCGCGGGTAGTCGGTGGCGAACCGGCCACCGTGCAGCCGGATCGCCTCCACCTGGGCGATGGTCAGCAGGGTGTCACCCGGGCGGGGGTTGACCGGTGCGGCGACCTGCAGCTCCACGTGGCCGAACGGCTCCAGCCGGGCACCGAACCGGGAGCCGGTGCGCCGCACCCCCCGGGCCACCGCACGGATGCGGCCGTGGCGGCGGGTCAGCGCGGTGACGATCCGGTCGGCCTCGCCCAGCTGCTGGGTGCGCAGCACCACCGCGTCGTCGCGGAACAACCGCCTGCGGTACCCGGGCACGCCCCCATTCTCACCCGGGAGCCGGACACCGCAGCCGGCGGCCGCACCGGGCCACCTAGAACCCCAGCCGGCGCAGCATCCGCGGGTCGCGCTGCCACTCCTTGGCCACGCGGACGTGGAGGTTGAGGTAGACCCGGGTGCCGAGCAGCTGCTCGATCTCCTGCCGGGCCTTCGTGCCCACGTCCTTCAGCCGGCTGCCCCGGTGTCCGATCACGATCGCCTTCTGGCTGGACCGCTCCACGTACACGTCGGCGAAGATGCGGGTGAGGTCGCCCTCGCGCTGCATCTCCTCGACCACCACCGCGATCGAGTGCGGCAGCTCGTCGCGGACCCCCTCCAGCGCCGCCTCGCGCACCAGCTCGGCCACCAGCACCTGCTCCGGCTCCTCGGTGATCATGTCGTCCGGGTACAGCGGTGGCGACTCGGGCAGGTGGGAGGTCATCACCTGGACCAGGGTGTCCAGCTGCTCGCCGGTGACCGCGCTGACCGGCACCACGTCGGCGAACTCCCCCAGCTCGGCCACCTCCGCCAGCTTCCGTGCCAGCGCCGCCTTGCCCACCAGGTCGGTCTTGGTGACCACGGCGATCACGGTCGCCCGCAGCGAGGCGATCTCCCCGCTGATGAACCGGTCACCCGGGCCGGTCGGCTGGTCGGCCGGCAGGCACAGACCGATCACGTCCACCTCGCTCCAGGTGGCCCGGACCAGGTCGTTGAGCCGGGCGCCGAGCAGGGTGCGCGGACGGTGCAGACCGGGGGTGTCCACCAGCACCAGCTGGGCGTCCGGCAGGTGCAGCACCCCGCGGATCACGTGCCGGGTGGTCTGCGGCTTGTCCGAGGTGATCGCGATCTTGCGCCCGATCAGGGCGTTGGTCAGGGTCGACTTGCCGGCGTTGGGCCGGCCCACGAAGCAGGCGAAACCCGCCCGGAAGCCCTCCGGCGGCACCGCGCCCCCTAGTCCCGCACCGTGGTCCGGACCTGCCCGTCCGGCCCGGCCAGGTGGATCGGGGCGTCCGGGCCCAGGTCGCGCAGCGCGGCCCGACCGGCCGGCTCCACGGATCCCGCCCCGGTCACCACGGCCGCGGCGACCAGGCGGGACGCGCCGGCGGCCGCCGCCTGGGCCACCGCCAGCTGCAGCGCGGTCAGCGTGAGGGACGGCAGGCGGACGTCGGCCGCCGCGTACGTCCGGCCGTCGACGTCGCGTACCGCCGCACCCTCGGCCGCGTCGATCCGGGCCCGGGCCGCCCGGGCCAGCGTCACCAGCTTGGCGTCCTCGTCGTCGAGCTGCACCGCCTCACCCCTCGCTCACCGTCGCGGAGCCGGCCGTGGACAGCCGGGGACCGCCCGGTCCCGCGGCGGCCCCGCCGACCGCCTCCGCGTCGGCCCGGCTCACCAGCACGGTCTGGATCCGGTTGCGTCGGCCGGTCGTCCCCTCGGCGACCAGTCGCAACCCCCCTACCGTAGCGGTCGCGCCGGGGATGGGGACGCGGCCCAGGGCCTGGGCGAGCAGCCCGGCCACCGTCTCCACCTCGTCGGCGGGCAGGTCCACGCCGAACAGCTCGCCCAGGTCCTCGATGGACAGCCGGGCCGACACCCGTACCGAGCCGTCGGCCAGGTGCTCCACCGGCGGGATCTCCACGTCGTACTCGTCGGTGATCTCCCCGACGATCTCCTCGAGGATGTCCTCGATGGTGACCAGGCCGGCGGTGCCGCCGTACTCGTCCACCACGATCGCCAGGTGCACCCGGGCGGCGCGCATCTCCGACAGCAGGTCGTCGACCGGCTTGGAGGCCGGCACGAACACCGCCTTGCGCATCACCTGCTCCACCCGCACGGTGTCACCGGCCGCCGGGTCCGCCACCGCCAGGCGGGCGAGGTCCTTGAGGTAGACGACGCCGATGACGTCGTCCACGCTGGCGCCGATCACCGGGATGCGGGAGAAGCCGGAGCGCAGCGCCAGGTCCAACCCCTGCCGCACGGTCTTGTCGGCCTCGATCCACACCATCTCGGTACGCGGGACCATCACCTCGCGGGCCACCGTGTCGCCGAGGCGGAACACCGACTGGATCATCTCCCGCTCGTCGTGCTCCACCGCGCCGCGCAGCTCCGCCAGGTCGACCAGCTCGCGCAGCTCCACCGCCATGTCGCGGTACCGGTCGGGGTCCGGCCCGCGCTCCGGTTCGGACGGCGGCCGGCCGATCCGCCCCAGCATCCGACTGACCGGGCCCAGCGCCCGGGCCACCGCTCTCAGCGGCGGCGCCACGAGCCGACCGACCAGGTACGCGTGCCGCCGGCCCACCGCCCGCGGCCCCACCCCGGTGAACAGGAACGCCACCGCGGTCATCCCGCCCGCGGTGACCAGCGCAGCGAGCCAGCCCAGCCCGAGCCAGCCCACCACGGTGAGCGCCACCAGCGTGGTGGCGGTCAGCTCGCAGGCCAGACGGATGAGCACGAGCAGATTGCGGTGGGGGGCCTTGTCGGCGGCCACCGCCCGCAGTGCGACCGCCCCCCAGGGGATGCCGTCAGAGGTCGCCGACTGCGGCCGACCGTTGCCGTGGGCGGCGGCCCGCGCCAACGCGCTGGCCCGCGCCTCGGTGACCGCGCCCAGGGCGGCGTCCGCCATGGCGCTCAGACCGGCGACCAGGACCAGCAGACCCGCCCACAGGAGCAGGGCGACGGATAAGCCGCTCACCTCGGACCCGCCTCAGCCGGTGCGGGTCAACCGCCAGCTGTGCAGGACCCGCGACTGCAGTGTGAACATCTCCCGCTCCTCCTCCGGCTCGGCGTGGTCGTAACCGAGCAGGTGAAGCACTCCGTGCACGGTCAGCAGTTCCAGCTCGTCACTGACCGAGTGCCCAGCCGCCGCCGCCTGCCGGGCCGCCACCGCCGGGCAGAGCACCACGTCCCCCAGCAGGGTCGGTTCACCGGAGTCGTCGGCCGGGCCGTGGTCGATCCCGCCCTCGTCCATCGGGAAGGCCAGGACGTCGGTGGGGCCCTCGGCGCCCATCCACCGGTGGTTGAGGTCGGCCATGTAGTCCTCGTCGACCAGCAGGATCGACAGCTCCGCCAGCGGGCTCACGCCGGTCTGCTCGAGGGCGTGCCGGGCCACGCCGAGGATGTTGTCGGTGTCGACCTCGATCCCGGACTCGTTGGCGATCTCTATGGACACCGCCTGCTCCCGATATCTCCGGTCACCGACGCCGCGCCGCCCGACCGCCCCGGACCTGGGCGACGGTCCGCTGCTGCGAGGCGTCCCATCTCGCGTACGCGTCCACGATGTCACTGACCAGCTGGTGCCGGACCACGTCGGCGCTGCTCAGCTGGGCGAAGTGCACGTCGTCCAGCCCGTCGAGGATCTCGCGTACCACCTGCAGGCCGCTGGTCACCCCGCTGGGCAGGTCGATCTGGGTGATGTCCCCGGTCACCACGATCTTGGAGCCGAACCCGAGCCGGGTGAGGAACATCTTCATCTGCTCCGGCGTCGTGTTCTGCGCCTCGTCGAGGATGATGAAGGCGTTGGCGAGGGTGCGGCCGCGCATGAAGG
>CAZSNW010000215.1:0-4624 GCA_964608245.1 uncultured Micromonosporaceae bacterium | reverse complement strand
CCTGTCCGATGCCGGTCCGGTAACGCAGCATCCTTCCCGGCCGCACGGTCGACACCTGGCGTTCCCCGGCGTCGACGAAGACGAACCAGCGCAGCGGCACCCGCCACGGCGCCACCTGCTCGTGGGTGCGGCGACCGCCGGCGTGCGCCACCACCTGGCGGGCGGAGGCGGCCAGCGGCGGCGGGATGAAGGCGTCGGCGATCACCGCCGGCACCCCGTCGCGGGCGTCCAGCGCCGCCTCGGCCACCCGCAGCCGCAGGCTCCACGGGCACACCAGCGGCTCGTCCCCGTCGTCCAGCACGTACGCCTCGTCGGGCAGCTCGGGCAGCCGGGTCCAGCCGGCGCCGAGCGCCGCCACCACGGCCTCTCGCTGTCGGCGCGGACCGTCGTGGGTGAGCACGGCCCGGCCCTGTCCGATGTAGCGCCGCCAGTAGCGCTGCTGGTCGGGGTCGAACGCGGACAGCGGCTCGTAGACGCGGAGGTACGCGGCGAACGGCGGCACCTGCGACCTCCTCCCACGACCGCTCGGGAGTTTACCCTCGTAGTACCGGTGACACGGGTCACCGACGTCCCGGCCGCCCCACAAGGGCGGGACCGGCCACCCTACCCCACAGGAGCTGACATGGGCGTATTCTCCGCAGACACCGGCCACGAGCAGGTCGTCTACTGCTACGACAAGCCGACCGGCCTCCGCGCGATCATCGGCATCTACTCCACGGCGCTCGGCCCGGCCCTCGGGGGCACCCGGTTCTACAACTACCCCTCGGAGGAGGAGGCGCTCCGCGACCTGCTGGAGCTGTCGCGTGCGATGGCCTACAAGGCCGCCCTGGCCGGGCTGGACCTGGGCGGCGGCAAGGCGGTCATCTGGGGCGACCCTGAGCAGTTGAAGAGCGAGGCGCTGCTGCGCGCCTACGGCCGGTTCATCGAGTCGCTGGGCGGCCGCTACATCACCGCGTGCGACGTGGGCACCTACGTCGAGGACATGGACATCATCGCCCGCGAGACCCGGTGGGTCACCGGCCGCAGCACGCACCACGGGGGCGCGGGTGACTCGTCGATCCTCACCGCGTACGGCGTGTTCCAGGGCATGCGGGCGGCGGTCGAGCACGTGTTCGGGGAGCCGTCGCTGCGCGGGCGCCGCATCGGCGTGGCCGGCCTCGGCAAGGTCGGCAAGGTGCTGGTGGGCCACCTGCTTCAGGACGGCGCCACCGTGGTCGCGACCGACGTGGACCAGCGGGCGCTGGAGTGGGCGCGGACCAACCACCCGGAGATCGAGCTGGTCGACCCGGCCAAGCTGATCGAGAGCGAGCTCGACGTGTACGCGCCGTGCGCGATGGGCGGGGTGCTCAACGACGACACGGTGCCGGTGCTCCGGACCCGGATCGTGGCCGGCGCCGCCAACAACCAGCTCGCCCACCCCGGCATCAGTCAGGCGCTGGCCGACCGGGGCATCCTGTACGTCCCGGACTACCTGGTCAACGCCGGCGGTCTCATCCAGGTCGCCGACGAGTTCGAAGGATTCAACTTCGAACGGGCCAAGGCCCGGGTCGGGAAGATCTACGACACCACCCGGAAGCTGCTCGCGTCCGCCGAGAAGGAAGGGCTCCTGCCGGCCGAAGCGGCCGACAAGATGGCCGAGCGTCGGATGGCTGAGGTGAGCCGACTGCGCACCATTCGGGTGTGACGATTTCCACGCTTCTCACACGCGCCGATCCGGGGCAAACTGCCCCGGATTCGGCGGGTGTCCGCCGGGGCGAGGTGTCAGCCCTGGCCTGGGCCGTGTAACGTAAGAAGCACGAGCGAAACGGACGGAACGGGGCCCGCCTTCGGGCTGCCCCGGATTTGTGTGCGAGGGGGTCGCCATGGGGCGCGGCCGTGCGAAGGCCAAGCAAGCGAAGGTGGCCCGGGAGCTGAAGTATCGGACTCCGAAGACTGATCTCGAGGCGCTGCAGCGCGAGCTCCAAGCCAACCGTACCCGCACCGACGTCGACGACCCGTACGCGGATCCGTACGCGGAGCACTACGACGACCCCGACGACGACGAAGAGGCGGCCTGGGCCCGTCGCCGGTGACCTCGGCGCGACCGGTGGGCGGTGGTCGCGCCGCCGCCCTGTCGGGATCTCGGTGCCCGTGCACTGAACCACGTACGCACGATCTGGTGCCGGACATGAGGTCGGGGGTCGGTCGTGTGCGACCGACCCCCGACACCTGCTCGTCGTGAGATCCGCTGCAGACCCGTCGTCCGCTGCCGGCCACCGCCCGGCCCGGTCATCCGTGGGGCGGTCAGGCCGGTCCCACCTCAGCGCGGTGGCCGCAGCCGCGGCCGGTTGCTGAACTCGGTGAACTGCGTGGTGAACACGTCCGTCCAGCGGGGCGGGCCGTAGGCGGCGGCGCGGGCTGCCTGGACGGCGGCGGCCTGCGCGACCAGCGGGGCCAGCCCGGGCGCGGCCTGCCGGATCCGCCGCGCCAGGTCGTCCGCCGGGTGGCCGGGACCGTCGTCGGCGGTCCGGTCGCTGTCGGGTGGCGGGCTCGTCAGCCGCTCAACGCGCGGATCGGGCATGGTCGAGGACTCCTTCCAAGAGGCGGATCTTGGTGTTGCGGCAGTGCTCGGTCTCCGTCACATCGAACCGGCCGTGCTCGAAGTAACGGTTGGAGGCGTGCGCCCCGCCGCAGAAGCCGAAGTAGGCGCAGCTCTCCCGGCACCGCTCCACCCCGGTGAAGTACTCGGCCAGCCATCCGGTGGGGTTGGTGAAGGCCGAGACGATGATCTCGTCCAGCGGTGTCTCGAGCACGTTGCCGTGGGCGAAGTCGCCGTAGCCGGGTGCCTGGTCGAAACTCGCCAGCTCCGGTGAGCACAGCACCACCCGGCCGTCGTACGCCACGGTCGGTACCGGGTCGCGGTGCCGCGGCAGGACCGTGTCCTCCTCGCCCAGCAGCGCCGCCGCCAGGTAGTGCAGGGCCCACTCCACCTCCCGCAGCTCCATGCACGGGTCGGCCCGCCAGGCGGCGGTCAGCTCGGACCAGAAGGCGCGCACATTCTCCTCGACGCGCACCGTGTCGCGGACGTTCACCCCTTCCCGCTCCTCGATGTTGATGCCCAGCCAGTAGCAGCCCAGGTCGCGGAAGAAGTCGTACAGCCGCTGCGCGAGCCCGGGCCGCGGGTCGGAGACCACGCAGATGACGGCGAACCGGATGCCGTGCCGCCGCAGCGCCTCCACCCCGCGCATGATCCGGTCGTACGCCGGCCGCCCCGCCCGGTCGACCCGCTGCGCGGTCAGGTCGGCCGGACCGTCGATGCTCAACCCCACCTCGATCCGGTGGCGGAGGAAGAACTCACACCACGCGTCGTCGATGAGGGTGGCGTTGGTCTGCACGTGGTGTTCGACCTTCGGATCGAACAACGCCATGAGCGACGCCAGGTGCTCCCGTCCGCAGGCCAGCGGCTCCCCGCCGTGCCAGACCACGGAGAACCGCTCCACCTGCCGCACCCAGCGGTTGACCGTGCGGGCGACCGCGGCGGCCACCTCCGTGGACATGCGTCGGTCGTACGCCTTGTGCGGCAGGTAGCAGTAGGAGCAGTTCAGGTTACAGAGCGTGGACGGTTGCATGAGGATGTACGACGGGATGTCGACGACACCCTGCATACCGGTCCACCGCTGCACGGCCGCGCCTCCTCTCCCCCGAAACGGCGGGATGGTGTGGCAGTCGTGCCGACACCCGCCCCGGCACCGCAAAGGTCGCGCTGCGGGGCACGAGCCGTGCGCCAGCGCTGATCACCAGGCTAGGTCACCCGGTCCGGCCGGTAAAGTCGGCGCACCCGTCCAACTCACCCTCCGGCGTACGAACCGACCATTCTGACCTGGCCGGAGCCGGGCACCACCTCACCGGCCTGCCAGGCCTCGACCCCACGGCCGCGCAGGAGCGCGAGGGCCCGGTCGGCGTCGGCCGCCGACACCACGGCGATCATGCCGATACCCATGTTGAAGGTCGACTCCATCTCCGCGTCGTCGACCCGGCCCCGCCGCTGCACCACGTCGAAGATCGGCTGTGGACGCCAGGTGGAGCGCTCCACCACCGCGTCGAGGTGGGACGGCAGCACCCGGACCAGGTTGCCGGGGATACCGCCGCCGGTGATGTGCGCCAGCGCGTGCACCTCGCACTCGTCGATCAGCTGCAGGCAGTCGCGGGTGTAGATGCGTGTGGGGGTGAGCAGCTCCTCCCCGAGGGTGCGCTGCGCCCCCAGGTCCTCGATGACCGAGTCCAGCCGCAGCCGGCCCATGCCGAGCAGCACGTGGCGCACCAGCGAGTACCCGTTGGAGTGCAGGCCCGAGGAGCCCATGGCGATCACCGCGTCGCCGGCCTCCACCCGGTGCTCGCCGAGGATCTCGTCCTCCTCGACCACCCCGACCCCGGTGGCGGCGAGGTCGTACTCGTGCGGCGCCATCGCCCCCGGGTGTTCGGCGGTCTCCCCGCCCAGCAGGGCGCATCCGGCCATCTGGCAGCCCAGCGCCACCCCGGCCCCGATGTCGGCCACCCGGTCCGGCTGCACCTCGCCGCAGGCCACGTAGTCGAGCAGGAACAGCGGCTCGGCGCCGCAGGTGACGATGTCGTCGACCACCATCGC
>CAZSNW010000214.1:0-4626 GCA_964608245.1 uncultured Micromonosporaceae bacterium | reverse complement strand
CGGCGCGCCCGTCGGGCGCGCCGGCGGCGGCGCGGTCTCGCGTACCGGGGCCGGTACGGTCACGCCAACCCGATCTCCGTGATCAGCGCGATCGTCTCCTCCAGCGACTCCAGGTCGTTGAGGTCGATCGCGGGCGGGTTGAGCTCCTCCAGCGACGGCGCGCCGGCCGGACCGGCCACCCCGGCGATCAGCGGGTACTCGAAGGTCTGCTCGGCGAAGTACCGCTGGCCGGTCTCGGAGAGCAGGTAGTCGACGAACTTCCGGACGTTCGGGTCGTCAGCGGCGTGCTTGAGCACCCCCACCCCGGAGACGTTGACCAGCGCGCCCACGTCACCGGGGGCGAAGAAGTGCAGACCCACGCCGAGCTGGTCCGGCGCCACCCCACGCTCCTTGGCCTGCTCGAACAGGTAGTAGTGGTTGACGAGCCCGGCGTCCAGCCGCCCCTCGATCACGTCGGCGACGATCTGGCCGTTGCGCTCCCGGATCTGCGGCTCGTTGGCGAGGATGCCCTGCAGCCACTCGCGGGCGACGTCCTCGCCGTGCATGACCCGCAGCGCGGTGACGAACGCCTGGAAGGAGGCGTTGGTCGGGGCGATGCCGAGCCGGCCGCGCCACTTCGGGTCGGTCAGCTCCAGCACCGAGTCGGGCAGGTCTGCCTCGGGTACGCGCTCGGTGCTGTAGACGAGCACCCGGGACCGACCGGTGACCCCGACCCACCGGCCCTCGGCGTCACGGTAGGTCTCCGGCACCCGGTTGAGCACGTCGGCGGGCAGCGCGGCGAACATCCCGGCGTTGGCGACCGCGCCGAGCGCGCCGGCGTCCTGGGCGAGGAAGACGTGGGCCGGGGTGCGCTCCCCCTCGGTGAGGAGCTGGGCGGCCATCTGGGCGGTGTCGCCGTAGCGGACGTCCACCTTGATGCCGGTCTCCTGCTCGAACTGGGCGATCAGCGGCGCGATGAGGTTCTCGTTGCGACCGCTGTAGAGGGTGATCCGCGCCTCCGACCCGGCCTGGCCGCCGTCGTCGTCGCTGCCGCAGGCAGCGGCGACGCCGACGAGCAGCAGACCGGTGAGCACTCCCGCGGCGATACGGCGGGTCCGGTTCATCTGCACTCCGTTCGTGGATGGTGACGGTCAGGTCGGTACGGCGGCCACCGTGCGCCGGACACCGCGTCCGGCGATGTGAGGATAGCCTAACCTAACTTCACCGGTCCGCGGGGGTGGCGATCGCAACAAACCGACCGTCGGAGTGCCTGACCCGCAACGGAACGCCGAACGTCCGTGACAGGTTCTCGTCGGTCAGCGTCCGGTCCGTCAGCCCCTGCGCCACCACCGCCCCGTCGCGCATGAGCAGCACGTGGGAGAAGCCCGACGGGATCTCCTCCACGTGGTGGGTCACCAGCACCAGCGCCGGTCCGTCCGGGTCGGACGCCAACGCCGACAGCCGGGTCAGCAGGTCCTCCCGGGCGCCCAGGTCCAGCCCGGCCGCCGGCTCGTCCAGCAGCAGCAGCTCGGGGTCGGGCATGAGCGCGCGGGCGATCTGCACCCGCTTGCGCTCCCCCTCCGACAGGGTGCCGAAGGTCCGGTCGGCGAGCGCCGTGAGTCCGAACTGCTCCAGCAGCGCGTCGGCCCGCTCCAGGTCCGGTGTGAAGTACTCCTCGCGGAACCGGCCGACCACCGCCCAGGCGGCGCTCACCACCAGGTCCCGTACCCGCTCGGTGGGCGGGATGCGGTCGGCCAGCGCGGCGCTGGCCAGCCCCACCCGGGTGCGCAGCTCCCGGACGTCGGTGCGGCCGAGACGCTCCCCCAGCACCTCGACCGTGCCGGAGCTGGGGTACAGCAGGCCGGCCACCAGCTTGAGCAGCGTGGTCTTGCCGGCCCCGTTGGGGCCCAGCACCACCCACCGCTCGTCCAGCTCCACCCGCCACGTGACGTCGCGCAGCAACGGCTGCCCCTCGCGGGTGACGGTGACGTGCTCCACCGCGATGACACAGTCCGGATCCGGGTGCACGTGGCCCATCCAACCATCCCGCCCGGCCCGCGACGTCCACACCTCCCCCGCGGGTGCCCGCGGCGACCACGGTTCGTCTAGGGTGCCTCGCATGAGCGCGGTCATCGAGGTGGAGGGGCTGCGCGCCGGCTACCGCCGCCGGCGACCCGTGCTCGACGGACTGCACCTCTCGGTCCCCGCCGGTCAGGTGCACGGCCTGCTCGGCGGCAACGGCGCCGGCAAGACCACCGCGCTGCGGGTCATGCTCGGCCTGGTCCGCGCGGAGGCGGGACAGGTCCGGCTGCTGCGCCGCACCGTGCCCCGCGAACTCGCCGGCATCGCCCACCGGGTGGCGGCGGTGGTCGGGCCGCCCCGGTTCCCGACCCGGCCCACCGTTCGGCAGACGCTACGGCTGGCCGCCCGACTGCGCGGGCTGCCGGTGACCGCCGCCGACCGGGCGCTGGAGCAGCACGGCCTGCTGCCGCGGGCCGACGACCCGGTCGGCACGCTCTCCACCGGCGACCTGCGACGCCTGGCCCTGGCCGCCGCCCTGCTCGGCTCCCCCGACGTGGTGCTGCTGGACGACCCCACCGACGGACTGGACCCGGAGGCGGCCGCCGAGGTCCACGCCACCCTCACCCGGCTCGCCGCCGGCGGGGCCGCGGTCCTGCTGGCCACCCGCCGGGTGGCCGAGGTGGAGGCGGTCTGCGATGCGGTCACCGTCGTCGCCGACGGCCGCACCGTCGCCACCCACCGGGTGCCCGACCTGCTCGCCGCCCACGACCAGGGCGAGTTCCGGGTACGCGTGTCCGACCTGGACCGGGCGGTGGCGATCATCGGCGGTACCGGGCTGCCGGTGACCGTGCACGACGACCACTTCGTGGTCGGCGACCTGGCCGACCCGACCTGGCTGTCGCAGACGCTGGGCCGCAACGGGTTGTGGGTGCACGAGCTCACCCCGTTGCGGCCCAGCCTCGCGTCGATCTACCGGTCGCTGGTCGACGGCGCGTCGTCCACGAGCGTCCCGGCCGCGGGCGCCCCGGCCGCCGGGGCGCCCGCCCCGTCGGAGGCGGTCCGTACCAGCGTCCGGATCTGACGCAGCACCACCGACAGCACCGCCAGGTCGCTGTCCACCGAGTAGCCGTCGCCGATCGCGTTGCGGGTCCGGGCGATGGACGCCTCGTTGCGCCGCTCCCACTCGGCGATCCGCTCCTCCGCGGTGCCGCCGTCCGGGGCCGCCGCCAGCACCTGCTGGGTGAGGGCGGCGAGCGCGGCGTACAGGTCGTACCGCAGCGCCATCCGCGCCATCGTCTGCCACCGCGACTCGCGCGGCAGGTCGGAGATCCGCGACAGCAGGGCGTCGACCCGGAAGTACTCCGACAGCGCGAAGTAGACGTCGGCCACCTCGTCCACATCGGCACCGGCGGCCGCCATCGCCCGCGCCACCTCGGTGACGTCCAGCAACCCGAACCCGTACAGCAGCCGGGTGGCCGCGTCGGCGAGGTCCTGCGGCAGGCCCTGCGCCACCAGCGAGGCCGCGTGCGCCCGCAGCGTCTGGCGCTCGCTGCCGCGGAACAGGGTGCCCAGCCGCGGCAGCAGCCGGGACACGGTGGGCTTGAGCGCGGCGATCTCACCGGTGACGTCCAGCGGGGACGGGCGGTTCTGCAGCAGCCACCGGACCGCCCGCTCCAGCAGCCGGCGGGCCCCCAGCAGCACCGCGTTCTGCGCCGCCACCGGCACCTGGTGGTCCAGCGCCTCCACCTGCGCCCACAGGTCCCGCAGCCCGTAGACCTCGCGGACGATCACGTACGCCCGCAGCACGTCCGCCACCGAGGCGCCGGTCTCCTCCACCGCCCGGTAGACGAACGAGGTGCCGCCCCGGTTGACCGCCTCGTTGACCACCCGCAGCGCCACGATCTCGCGCCGCAGCGGGTGTTCGGCGAGCCGGTCGGCGTACCGCTGGACCACCGGGGTCGGGAAGTACTCCCGCAGCACCTCCACGGTCCACGGGTCGTCCGGCAGGTCGGAGGCGAGGACCTCCTCCTGCAGGGTGTTCTTGACGTACGCGAGCAGGACGGCGAGTTCCGGCACCGTGAGCCCACCCTCGCGGGCGGCGAGCTCCTCGTCCGACGGCAGCGCCTCCAGCCGGCGGTCGAGCACCCCGGCGCGTTCCAGGTCGGAGAGCATCCGCCGGTGCACCGACGCCATCGCGGCGGCCCGCTCCCGGGCCAGCGCCAGCGCCTGGGCCTGCTCGTAGTTGTCCCGCAGCACCTGGGAGGCGACCTCGTCGGTCATGTCCCGCAGCAGCTGGTCCCGCTCCTCGCCGACCAGCCCCACCCGCGACAGCAGGATCTTGATGTTGACCTCGCGGTCGGAGCAGTCCACGCCGCCGGAGTTGTCGATGAAGTCGGTGTTGATCAACCGACCGGCCAGCGCCGCCTCCACCCGGCCGGCCTGGGTGAAGCCGAGGTTGCCGCCCTCACCGACCACCCGGCACCGCAGCTGCGCACCGTCGACCCGCACCGGGTCGTTGGCCTTGTCGCCCACGTCCGCGTGCGACTCGCTGCTGGCCTTGACGTAGGTGCCGATGCCGCCGTTGAACAGCAGGTCCACCGGCGCGGTGAGGATCGCGCGGATGAG
>CAZSNW010000213.1:0-4662 GCA_964608245.1 uncultured Micromonosporaceae bacterium | reverse complement strand
ACGACCACACCGGAGGGGATCGGGCTGCTGCGGGTGGACCACGTGGGGGTGGCGGTGCCGGACCTCGACGAGGCGATCGCCTTCTACGAGCGGGTCTTCGGCATGCGCTGCGAGCACGTGGAGACCAACGAGGAGCAGGGCGTCCGGGAGGCGATGCTGGCCGTCGGGTCCGATCCGGCCGGCGCCCGGCTGCAGCTGCTGGCGCCGCTGCGGCCGGACTCCCCGATCGCGAAGTTCCTCGACTCGCGCGGGCCGGGGGTGCAGCAGGTCGCCTACACGGTCGCCGACATCGAGGCGGCCGAGGCGGCGCTGCGGGAGCGCGGGCTGCGCCTGCTGTACCCGGAGCCGCGGCGCGGTACCGCCGGGTCGCGGATCAACTTCATCCACCCGAAGGACGCCGGTGGGGTGCTGGTGGAGCTGGTCGAACCGGCTCGCGAAGACCGTCAGTGATTGTCCGAAGATGATTCGTCACCGACCGCAGGTCACCGGGGCGGAAGGCGGGGACCGCACTTGCGCACCGGTGGGGGCGGTCTGAAAGTATGTGCCAATGGCCCAGCAGCAAACGTCCCTCTCGTACTTCGAGAACGCGAACCAGCAGCAGCCTGAGTTCGCGATCCGACTCCGCGGCTACGACCCGGAGCAGGTGAACAGCTACATCGCCCGCCTCCACAAGCAGGTTCTCACCGCCCAGACCGACAAGGCCGACGCCGAGAAGCGGCTGGCGGAGGTGCAGCGCCGTCTGCGGGCGGCCGAGAGCCGGCTGAACGCGATGGAGCAGCAGCTGTCGACGACCACCAAGCAGCTGGAGGAGACGAGCAAGCCGACGCTGTCGGGGCTCGGCACCCGGGTCGAGCAGATCCTGCGGCTGGCCGAGGAGCAGGCCAACGAGCACCGCAACGAGGCCAAGCGGGAGGCCGAGGGCATCCTGTCCGCCGCCCGCATGGAGGCCCGGGAGATCACCGACAAGGCCCGGGCGGAGGCCGCGGCGCTCAAGGCCAGCGCCGAGCAGGAGGCCAACGAGCTGACCACCGCCGCCGAGCGGGAGGCCGCGGAGCTGCGCGTGCAGGCGCGCCGGGAGGCCGAGACCATGCGGAGCGAGGCGGAGAGGGAGACCCGCGCCCTGCGGGCGGCCACCGCCCACGAGGTGGCCGAGCTGAAGACCACCGTGGAGCGTGAGGTCGCCGCGATGCGGGCCACCGCCGAGCGGGAGATCACCCAGCTGAAGGCCAAGGCCGCCCGGGAGGCCGAGGAGAAGCGGGCGGAGGCGACCAAGCTGCTCAACGAGGCGCGCGAGAGGCGCGAGAAGGAACTCCAGGACCTGGCGATGGAGATCGCCGAGCGCCGGGAGCGGGCCGAGCGGGAGGAGGCCGAGCGGCACGCCGCGCAGCTGGCCGCCACCCAGGAGATGGTGGAGATCGCCGAGGAGCGGGCACGGACGGCCGAGGAGCGGGCCAAGGAGATGGAGCGGCTGGCCGAGGCCCGTCGGGTCGAGTCCGAGCGTGTCGCCCACGAAACGGTCGAGGCCGCCAAGGCCCAGGCCAAGAAGCTGCGGGAGGAGGCGGCCGCGGAGGCCGAGCGGCGGATCCGCGAGGCCAAGGAGGAGGCGCGGCGCACCACCGAGGCCGCCCGGCGCGAGCTGGAGGAGCTGACCAAGCAGCAGGAGCAGGCCCGGGCGCAGCTCAACCAGCTGTTCCAGAGCCTGGCCAACTTCGCCACCCCACCGATGGCCCCCACCGGCGCCACCGGCGCCGGCGACAGCGGCGGCGGGAGCGACGGCGCGGCCGCCAAGAGCGGGTCGTAACCCACAGCCGACCTGACGGACCGACCGCGACGTACCTGACCCGCGACCGGTCCCCCGTGTTCAGCCGGACGTCCCGGGTCCCCGGGGCGTCCGGCTGGTCCAGGGGCGCCCGTCCGGCATCCCGGTAAGCCGGGCGGGGGTGGGCGTCCCGTGTGAGGATGGAGACATGTCGTACGGTGGGGACATTTTGTCGCTCGGCCAGGGGGGTGCCACCGAAGCGAGCTTCGAGGTGACCCTCTGGGGGTTCGATCGCAGGCAGGTCGAGCGGTACGTCACGCAGGTCGAGGCCGAACTCGCGGCGCTGGAGGAGGAGCGGCACCAGTACCAGTCGCGGCTGCAGGCGCTGGCCGCCGAGGTGGAGCGGCTCCGCCGGGAGCTGGCCGAACTGCGGCAGCGCCCACCGAGCCCGGACCGGGCCACGTTCGAGCACCTCGGGGCGTACGTCGGGCAGCTGCTGACGGCCGCCGAGCGGCAGGCGGCGGAGATCCGCCGGCAGGCCACCCAGGGGCTCGCGGCGCGCGAGGCCGAGCTGGCCGAGAAGCTGGCCGAGGTCGAGCGGATACGGGAGGACATCCGCCGCCAGGCCCAGGAGGCCACCCGCGACCTGGAGCTGGCGCTGGCCGCCCGTCGCCGCGAGGAGCAGGCGCGGGACGACGCCCGCCGGGCCGAGGTCGAGGCGGAGATCGCCGCCATGCGCGCGGAGGCCGAGCGGTTGCTGGCCGAGGCGCGGCAGGCGCTCGCCGACGCCGAGCAGCAGGCGGCCGCGAAGCGGGAGGAGGCCGACGCGTACGCCACCCGGGTCATGGCCGAGGCCGACGCGTACGCCGAGAGCACCAAGGCCGACGCGAGGCTGCACGCGGAGGCGGTGACCGCCGAGGCGGTGCGGAACGCCGAGGAGCTGGTGGCGGCCGCCGAGCGGGACGCGGAGGCGGTGCAGCGCGCCGCCCGGGCCGACGCGGACCAGCTGCGGGCCGACGCCCAGCGGTACGCGGCCGAGCTTCGTGAGCAGGCCGAGCGGGAGGCCGCCGAGGCGATGCAGCGGGCGAGCGCGGCGCGGGACGAGGCCGAGCGGTTGGAGGCGCGGATCACCCGCGCCCGCGACCGGGTGGCGCGCGCGGAGCAGCAGCTCGCCGAGTTGACCGAACGTCGGCTGGAGGCGGCCCGCGAGGTGGAGCGTGCCCAGGAGCGGCTGGCCGGCCTGTCGGAGCAGGCCGCGGCGGAGCGGCGCCGCCGCGCCGGGCAGCGGCCGCGGCCCACGCTGACCGCGGCGACCACCCCGGCCACCGCCGGGGCGTCGGTCACCGACACCGCCACCGCCGCGGCGGCCGCCGGCGCGGCGACCGAGGGGCCCACCACCACGGCGGAGCCGGTGGCGGAGTCCACGGCCGCACCGGAGACCGGGGCGGAGGTCACCACCGCGGCACCGTCGAACACCCCCGCGGGCAGGCGGCGGGCCCGCTAGACCCCGTCGGCCAGCGACACGGGGATCCGCACCACCGACTTGTAGCAGGTGAACGCTTCGGCGTACCGGTGTCGGCACTCCACCCCGCGCAGCCGGGCCAGGCCGAGGAACACCTCCTCGTCCCACCAGTGCCGCCCCTTCTGGGACGGGAAGCAGGCGTCGAGCAGCTCGATCTTGCGTCGGATCGTCGCCTCGTCCAGCGGCAGGTAGGTGTTGGGCCGCCCCAGGTCACCGTCCCACTTGGGGATCTCGTAGTGCAGCACCGGGGCCTGGCGGAACACCGTGGGGACCAGCTCCGCGACCGTCCGGTGGTCCTGGTGGGCGTCGTCGCGGGCGGGCGCCAGCACGAGGTCGGCCGGCCCGGCTGCGGCGACCTGCTCGAGGATCGCCTTGGCGGCTCCCCAGTGCTGCGGCAGCCGGCCGTCCGGCAGGTCGTGCAGGTCCACCTCGACCGACGCGCCGGCCAGGAACTTCGCCGCCGCCTCCCGCGCCTCCTGCTGCCGGTGCGGCTCACCGGTGAACAGCACGTACCGCACGTGCAGGTCGGGGACCACGGCGGCGAGGGTGAGCAGGGTGCCGCCGGCGGCGATCTCGATGTCGTCCGGGTGGGCGCCGAGCACCACCAGCCTCTTCACGCCGTCCAACTGGAAGGTCCGCATCAGACCACCTGCCCCCGTGCCCGGCACCGGTGCGGATCCCACAGCATCCACGGACAGTCCCCGCGTTCGTACATCTGCTCCAGCTCCACCCGGTCCTTGAACGTGTCGGCGGCCCGGAAGAAGCCGGTGTACCGCTGGGCGATCACCCGGCCGCCGGGGACCAGCCGGGCCAGCGCGTCCGGGACCAGCTCCTCGCCCTCCCGGAGCACGTCGAAGATCTCCGGGGTCAGGATGAAGTAGCCGCCGTTCTCCCACTGCATGAGCTCACGGACCGGGCGTACCCCGGTGACCCGGCCGGAGTCGTCCATCTCCACCACGTGGTGGGTGGAGGCCGACGGCACCGCCAGCATGCTGGCCACCGCGCCGCTGGCGCGGAACCGCTCGATCATCTGCGGCAGCGGCGCGTCGGTGAGGGTGTCGGCGTAGTTGGCCAGGAACACCGGCTCGTCGGCGACGTGCTCGCGGACCCGCAGCAGCCGCTCACCGATGGTGGCGTGCAGCCCGGTGTCCAGGAAGGTGATCTTCCAGTCGACGATGTCCGCCGAGTGCAGCCGCACGTCACGGCCGCCGACGTCGAGGGTGAAGTCGTTCGACAGGGTCTCGTCGTAGCGCAGGAAGAACTCCTTGACCGCGGCGGCGCCGTAGCCCAGGCAGAGGATGAACTCCGTGTGTCCGAAGTGGGCGTAGTAGCGCATGACGTGCCACAGCAGCGGCCGGTCGCCGATCATCGCCATCGGCTT
>CAZSNW010000212.1:0-4680 GCA_964608245.1 uncultured Micromonosporaceae bacterium | reverse complement strand
TCTTACCGGTGCCGGGCGGGCCGAACAGCAGCACACCCTTGGGGATCTTCGCGCCGAGGGCCTGGTACTTCGCCGGGTTGGAGAGGAAGTCCTTGATCTCCTGCAGCTCCTGCACGGCCTCGTCGGCGCCCGCCACGTCGGCGAAGGTGGTCTTCGGCATGTCCTTGGTGATCTGCTTCGCCTTGGACTTGCCGAAGTTGAGCACCCGGGAACCGCCGCCCTGCATCTGCGACATGAAGAAGAAGATCAGGATGATGATGATGACCACCGGGAGCAGGTAGATCAGCAGCGTGCCCCAGATGCTGTCCTGACTGACCACGGTGTCGGCGGTCTCGGCGACCCGGCCCTCCTCCACGGCGGCCAGCACCCGGGCCAGCACCTCCGGCCCGGCGGCCTCCATGTACGAGGCCTGGATCTTGTCCGTCCGGACCCCGTCGACCGTCACCGGTTCGACGAGGTCGATCTTGATCCGCTGCTCCCGGTCCTCGATCAGGATCTTCTCGATCCCGCCCTGGTTCAGGCGCTCGAACGCGACCGAGGTCTCCACCTCGGTGTACTCGTCGCCGCCGGTGAAGAACGTGCTGATGGCGATCGCGGCGATCACCACCAGCAGGATCAAGACCACCGGCCGGCGGAAGAATCGGGTCCGTTCCATGCTGTCCTGCGCCCTGCGGCGCCGGCCCCTCCTGTGATCGACGACGTCTTACGAACCAGCCCACCGTCACGCGGACGGACACCGGCGGTCACACCGGCGGTACGGTGGTCCCACCGGCGGTGTCCACCGACCGCGAAACGGGCTCACGACGCGGTCGGCGCCGACCGCGTCGGCCGGCCATTCGACCGTACACCGTCGGAGCCGTGATCGGCCTCCCACCGTGGCCCGGTCGTCACGATTCTGTGGCAACCGGCACGGATCCGGCGGCTCACCCCGCGGAGCCCGTGCTCGCGTCGGCCCGCAGCACTCCGACGAACGGGATCTCCCGGTAGCGCTCGGCGAAGTCCATGCCGTACCCGACCACGAACTCGTCCGGCAGGTCGAAGCCCACGTACTTGATCGGCGGGGCCGAGCGCACCGCCTTCGGCTTGCGGAACAGGCTCACCACCTCCACGCTCGCCGCGCCCCGGCCGGACAGGTACCGCATCAGCCAGGAGAGGGTGAGCCCGGAGTCGACGATGTCCTCCACCACCAGCACGTGGGCCCCGACCACGTCCTGGTCGAGATCCTTGCGCAGCCGCACCACGCCCGAGCTCGTGGTCCGCTCGCCGTAGGAGGAGGCCTGCATGTACTCGACCTTCACCGGCAGGTTGTGCCGGGCCAGCTCACGGGCGAAGTCGGCGGTGAAGACCGCCGCGCCCTTGAGCACGCACACCAGCCACAGCTCGCCGGCGCCGCGGTAGTCCTCGGCCACCTGCGCGGCCAGCTCCGCGGTGCGGGTCCGGATCTGCTCCTCGGTCACCAGGACCCGTTCGATGTCAGCCTCGTACCAGCTCGCCGCGCCCTCCATGCGGGGCAGACTAACCGGCCGCCGCGCGGGGCCCGGGAGGCGGGTCGGATGCTCCGGCGGCACGGGTCAGAACCCGAACGCCGCGCCGTCGGCCCGCGGCTCGGAGCCGGCCACGTAGCCGGCCTGCATCCGCCAGATGGCCTGCCCGAACCCGAACCGGGGGGTGCCGTCCGGGGCCACCTCCACCTCGTGCCCGCGGCGTCGGAGATCCGACAACAGCGCCTGCCCGGCCTCGCCGGCCACCAGCGACTCCTCCACCGCCAGCCGCCGTCCGGTGTGCCAGTACCAGCGGGGGGCGTACAGCGCCGCCTGCGGGTCTGCGCCCTCGTCCACCGTCGAGAGCACCACCTGAACGTGGCCCTGCGGCTGCATGTGCCCGCCCATCACCCCGAACGGGCCGACCGGCTCGCCGCCACGGGTGAGGAAACCCGGGATGATCGTGTGGAACGGGCGCTTGCCCGGCGCCAGCACGTTCGGGTGCGCAGGGTCGAGGGAGAAGCCGGCGGCCCGGTTCTGCAACCCGAACCCGTACCCGGGCACCGCCACGAACGAGCCGAAACCCATGTAGTTGGACTGGATGAGGCTCACCATCATGCCGTCGGGGTCGGCGGTGCACAGGTAGACCGTGCCGCCCCGGACCGGCTCACCCGGGGCCGGGTCGGAGGCCTCCGGCCCGATCAGCGCCCGCCGCCTGGCGATGTACTCCTCGTCCAGCAGCTGCGCCACCGGCACCTCCACCACGTGCGGGTCGGCGACGTACGCGTGGGCGTCGGCGAACGCGAGCTTCATCGCCTCGACGTGGGCGTGCCGCCGCTCCGCCTCGGTGGCGTCGGACAGGTCGAGGCCGTCGAGGATCCGCAGGGCGATGAGCACCGCCAGCCCCTGCCCGTTGGGCGGCAGCTCCCACACCTCGTGGTCGCGGTAGCGGGCCGACAGCGGGGTCTCCCAGGTCGAGGTGTGCGCCGCCAGGTCGTCGAGGGTCAGCCGGCCGCCGGTACGCGCGGCGTGCTCGGCGATCGCCTTGGCGATCTCGCCGTGGTAGAACTCCTCGGCCCGGCTGTCGGCGATCAGCCGCAGCGTGCGGGCGGCGTCCGGGTTGCGCCAGCGCTCACCGGCGCGCGGCGCCCGACCGTCGACGGTCCACACCCGCCCCCACTCGGCGAACTCCTCCCCGACCAGCTCCCGGTACCGCTCCACCGCCGTCACCCAGCCGCGGGCCACCGTCGGCGACACCGGGTAGCCGTGCTCGGCGTACCGGATCGCGTCGGTGAACAGCTCGGCGAACGGCAGCGACCCGAACCGTTCGTGCAGGTCCCGCCAGCCGGCCGGGGCGCCGGGCACGGTCACCGACAGCCACCCGCGGGCGGGTACCGCGCCGTGGGGGCCGGCCAGCGCCTGCGCGCCGCCGTGGGCGTCGGTGGCGGTCGGCGCCGCACCGGCGGCCAGGACCGCCTCCCGGGTCAGCGCCGCCGGGGCGCGGCCGGAGGCGTTCAGCCCGTGCAGCCGGGTGCCGTCCCACACGAGGGCGAACAGGTCACCGCCGATGTCGTTGGAGCCGGGTTGCACCACGGTGAGGGTGACCGCGGTGGCGATCGCGGCGTCCACCGCGTTGCCGCCCTTGCGCAGCACGGCGAGGCCGGCCGCGGCCGCCAGCGGCTGGCTGGTGGCGACGGCGCCGTACGGAGCGAAAACCGGTTTCCGAGGGATCACCCGACCATCAGACCCGATCGGGCCCGGTCGGCGCCACCCCGAAGGACGCTTCGGGGGTCTTGTCGGTTTCCGACCTGCTGAGCGTATCGCCGTGATCGTCCGGTACATCCGGAAGATCGCCTTCCCTGTCGGGCCGGTCCGCCGGGACGACCGGGCCACCGGAGACCAGGGTCAGCCGGTCACCGCGCCGGGCCACCACCAGCCCGCCCGGCAGGTGGACCGGCCCCTGGCCGCGCCAGCCGGTCACCAGCGCGTCCAGCGCCCGCACGTGGCGCTCGCCCAGGGCCGACCCGGGAGCACCGAGTTCGCGGGCGAAGCCGTGCAGCACCCGGGTGCGGACCGCGTCGGGCAGTCCGCGCAGCGCCGCCACGGATAGCGCCCCGGAGGCGTCCCGGGCCGCCGCGCGTACCGAGTCCGCCCACCCGTCCAGGGCCGCGTTGTCGGCCGCGACCAGGGCGGCGGTCCGTGCCAGGTTGTCCACCACCCGGTCCCCGAGCGCCTCCACCAGCGCCGGCAACGCGGTACGCCGGACCCGCACCCGCGCGTACGCGGGGTCGACGTTGTGCGGGTCGTGCCAGGGCTCCAGCCCCAACGCGGCGCACGCCTGGGCGGTGCGTTCCCTCGGCACCGACAGCAGGGGCCGCAGCCACGCCACGCCGTCACGGTCCCGGCGGGCGGGCATCCCGGCCAGCCCCCGGGGGCCGGCGCCCCGGGCCAGGGCGAGCAGCACCGTCTCGGCCTGGTCGTCCCTGGTGTGTCCGAGCAGCACGGCGACGGCGGCCTCCTCGGCCGCCGCCTGCGCCAACGCCCGGTAACGGGCCTGGCGGGCCGCCGCCTCCGGGCCACGCCGGCCCGGTACGACCTGCACCGGCAGCACCCGGACCGGGGAGAACCCCACCGTCCTCGCCCAGCCGGCCACCCGCTCGGCCTGCGCGCGCGAGCCCTCCTGCAGCCCGTGGTCGACGGTGACGAGCCCCACCCGCCACCCGGTCCGCGGACCCACGTGGGCGGCGGCCGCGGCGAGCGCCAGCGAGTCGGGGCCGCCGGAGCAGGCGACCAGCGCGAGCGACCCTTCCGGCGCGGCGAGGTCGCGCAACGCCCGGCGTACCGCGGCCCGGATCTCGACCACCGCCGGGGCGGACCGGGCGGCCACGGTCAGGCGGCCACCGACGGGTGCACGCGGCTCACCCAGGCGGCGGGGTCGGCCAGCTCCTCCGGCCGCGGGAGCTGCTCGGGGGACTCGAACACCTTGTTGAACCCGGCCATCCCGACCCGGTCGACCACCGCCCGTACGAACGCGCGCCCCTCGGCGTACTGACGCATCTTCATGTCCAGCCCCAGCAGGCGGCGCACCAGCTTCTCCACCGCGTTGCCGGCCTGGCGGCGGCGGTCGAACGCCGCCCGGATCGACGCCACGCTGGGGATCACCTCCGGGCCGACCCCGTCCATGACGTACTCGGCGTGC
>CAZSNW010000211.1:0-4688 GCA_964608245.1 uncultured Micromonosporaceae bacterium | reverse complement strand
CGCTACGGGTCGACCGGGTGCCGGTACGAGGCGGCCCAGGCCCGGGAGAAGGCGACCGACGCGCTGGTGGCGGCCGGACGGTCGGAGGACGCGGCCGGACACCTGCGCGCCGCTCTCGCGGCCTACCGGGACATCGGCGCCACCTGGGACGCCGGGCGCGCCTCCCGGACCGCACGCCGTCACCGGCTGCCGGTGCCGCGGGCGCACCGGGGCGGACGGCCCGGTTACGGGACGGCGTTGTCCCCTCGGGAGCGTCAGGTGGCGGAGCTGGCGGCCGCCGGCCGCACCAACCGCGAGATCGCCCGCGACCTGTACCTGTCGCCGGAGACCGTCAAGAAGCACCTGCAGTCGGCGATGCGCAAGCTCGAGGTGTCGACCCGGCTGGCGCTCACCGGACGGCTCGCCTCCGAAGCCGACGACCACGGTCGGGAGATTCCTACCCCGGTCGGGTAATAGTTCCGAGTCCCGCCGGCTCCTACGGTGGCGGTGGACAGTGGACCGAATGGTCCCGGTCCAGGAATTTCCCCGACAAGGAGCAGGAGATGGTTCGTTCTGTCCATTCCCGAGCGGACGGCGGTGGTGTGCGATGAGGAGGGTCAGACGTCGCGTGGCGGTGGTCGCCGCTGCGACCGCCCTGCTCGCCGCGCTCACCGGAGCGGCAGCCCCGCAGGCCGGCGCCGAGCGGTCCACCGGCGGTCCGGCGGCGGTCCTGCTGGGATTCGTCCCGACCACGGCCGCGCCCGCCGGCACCGTGACCGTCACGCTGATCACCGGTGACCGGGTGGAGGTCGGGTTCGACCCCGACGGCGTGCCGGTGGTGCGGGGCATCGCCGCGGCCGCGCGGCCCGACGGCGGTCCGGTGGCGTTCACCACCCTCCGGGAGGGCGACACCGTCTACGTCGTCCCCAGTGACGCCATGCCGCTGGTCGGCGAGGTGCTCGACTGGGAGCTGTTCAACCTCGCCAAGCTCGTTGACGTGGTGCTCTACGGCATCGTGGACGAGGTGCCGGTGATCGTGCGGCACTCCGGCGGGGCGGCGCCGATGGCGGCCGCCACGGAGGGCACCGCGACCGGGCGGGTGCTGTGGAGCATCGACGCGGTGTCCATGACCGTCGACGGCGACGGCGAGTGGTGGCGGCAGCTGACCGTGGCCGGCGCCCGCGCGCAGGCGCACGACGCCGAGCCCGCCGCCGACGCGATGGTCGCCGCCGCTGAGCAGGCCGGCATCGAGAAGGTCTGGCTCAACGAGATCCTCCACATCGCGCTCGACGAGAGCGTGCCGCAGATCGGGGCGCCGGTCGCCTGGGCCGACGGGCTGGACGGGACGGGCGTCACGGTGGCGGTCCTCGACACCGGGGTGGACCCGAACCACCCCGACCTCGCCGGCAAGATCGTCGCCCGGCGGGACTTCACCGGCACCTCACCCGACGCCCTGGACGGTCACGGCCACGGCACCCACGTGGCGGCGACCATCGCCGGCACCGGTGCCGCCTCCGGCGGACTGCGGCGGGGCGTGGCGCCCGGTGCGGGCCTGGTGATCGGCAAGGTCTGCAACAACGGCGGTAGCTGCCCGGCGGACGCGATCATCGCCGGCATGCAGTGGGCGGCGACCTCCGGCGCCAAGGTGGTCAACATGAGCCTGGGCGGTGCCGCCACGGACGGCACCGACCCGCTGAGCACCACGCTCAACAACCTCAGCCGGTCCACCGGTGTGCTGTTCGTGGTCGCCGCCGGCAACAGCGGTCCGAGTGCACGGACGGTCAGCACGCCGGCGGCCGCCGACGAGGCGCTGGCGGTAGCGGCGGTCGACAAGTTCGACGAGATGGCCTCGTTCTCCAGCCGTGGGCCGCGGGTCGGCGACGACGCGCCCAAGCCCGACATCGCCGCGCCGGGCGTCGGGATCGTCGCGGCGCGGGCGGCCGGCACGGCGATGGGGACGGTGGTGGACGACTTCTACACCGCCGCCAGCGGCACCTCGATGGCCACCCCGCACGTCGCCGGGGCGGCCGCGATCGTCGCCCAGCTGCACCCCACGCTGACCGGTGCGCAGATCAAGGGCCTGCTCATGGACACCGCGGAGGACCTCGGACACGACCTGTTCGCTCAAGGGGCCGGACGGGTCGACCTGGGGCGGGCGGTGGACCCGGCGATCTTCTCGACCGGCCAGGCCGCGTTCGGGCGCCTGGCCTACCCGCACGACGAGCTGTTGACGCGGACCATCACCTACACCAACGTCAGTGGGGACGACATCACCCTGACCCTGGAGGCCGCTCTCACCTCGCAGATCACCGGCGACCCGGCGCCCGCCGGGATGGTGAGCCTGGAGCCGACCACGTTGGTGGTGCCGGCCGGTGGCAGCGCGCAGGCGACCGTCGTCCTGGACGGGTCCGTGCTGGGCGAGACCGGGCCGTTCGGTCCGTACCGCGGTGAGGTGAGGGCCTTCGACGAGACCGCCGACCTGCGGAGCGTGTCGCGGATCTCGGCGTTCCTCGAGCCGGAGCGGTTCGACGTCACGGTGGAGATCGCCCCGCCGGCGGACGCCACCTCCGTGACGATCTCCAACGTGGCGGTCACGCCGATGGACGACCAGGTGCTGCTGCACGACGGCCCGGTGTCGCTGAGTCCGCCGGCCGCGACGGCGCGGCTGTTCCCCGGCACCTACGCGGTCACCACCCAGGTGCGGTGGCAGGACGCCGCGGGTGGCCAGCACCTGGCGCTGCCGGTCGCCCCGCAGGTGGAGGTGTCCGGACCCACCACGGTGAGGTTCGACCTGCGTGAGGCGGTGCCGGTCAGGTTCGACAGTCCGGACGGGGCCGAGGTGTACCAGGCCCGGTTCGGCTACCGCCGGATCTCGGAGACCGAGTTCTGGTCGGTCGGCACGGACGTGGACAGCACATACCAGGCGCCGGTGACGTGGTGGGTGCTGCCCACCGACGAGGTGACGGTCGGGTCCTTCGGGGCCAGCCACACCGCCGTCCTCGTCCCGCCGATGCTCACGATGAGGCTGGTCGGCGGTGGCCCGCCGGTGCGGCTCCAGCCGCGCTATGCGGACGTGTCCTACTCGGTACCGGCCGGCACTCTCGAGTGGACGGAGAACGGCCAGCAGGTACGCCAGCAGACCCAGGTGCCGGTGCCGCGCTTCACCGGATCCCGGGGTCCGGTCCGGCTGGTCCACGCCGGCCTCGGTACGCCCGAGCACCTCGACGCGGTGGACGTCGACGGCGCGGTGGTGCTCATGACCGCCACCGACATCTGCGCCGCGGCGTGCGACTTTCCGGCGCTGCGCCAGCGGGTCGACGACGCGGCGGCCCGGGGGGCGATCGGCGTGCTGGTGGCGGCCGCGAGCGGCCGCACGTACGTCGGCGTCCCGCCCACGCCGACGGTGACCTGCCCCGACGGCCCGGAGAGTTGCCCGCCGGTGCCGCCGTACACGGCGATCCCGGTGGCGAGCATCCACGCCGACGAGGCGGCGCAGCTCGTCGACCGGCTCGAGCGGCCCGGGCAGCGGCAGTTTACGATCACCGTCGCGGAGCAGCTGCCGCCGCACCTGCACCTGGTCACCGACCGCTTCGTCGGCCGGCTGCCGGAGGACATGACCACCGAGGTGGAGCCGTCCGAAAGCCGGCGGGTGGTGCACCGGATCCACGCCGACGAGCCCGGCGAGGCCGGGATGGAGTGGTTCATCGGCACTCCGTCCACGGCGGAAGGCCACGAGCTGGCGGCGTTCAGCTCGTCGGGCCTGATGAGCCTGCCGGGTGTGCCGACCCGCACCCAGGTGACCACCCTCATGGGTGGGGAGACGGCCGGGCTGGCGCACTTCTTCCGGGTCGTCACCACCGAGTACGCCGTGCCGTCGGCGCTCGACGCGGGCAGCCGCCTGGTCGAGAGCCGGGAGATCGTGCTCGACACGCCGACGACCCGCACGGTGGCGTGGAACACCCGGCCGTGGGTCCCCGGCGCCGCCACGGCGGAGACCAGCGCCGCGGCCGGCGGCCTGACGGTCAAGCCGTGCGCCGGCTGCCGTCAGGACAACACCTTCTACCCGTTCATGTACCTGACCACCGGTGACGGTAACCGGACCCACACCATCGGGGTGGTCAACGACCAGAGCCTGCTCGGCACGCTGACTCAGTTCTTCTTCGGTCTGGACCACTGTGAACCGCCCGCGTGCGGGATCCACCTGTACGACGAGACCGGCGCGGAGATCCCGCCGGTGCTGCTGACCGTCACCCTCACCATCGGCGGCGACCACTCCGGGAAGGAGGCCAACCGATGAGAAGACACCCGTCGCCGTGGCGGCGCGTCGGACCGGTGCTGGGGCTGCTCTGCGCGGCCGCGGTGGCCTCCGGCTGCAGCGCGGACTTCGTGTCGTACGAGCTGCCCCCGGAGCCCGCCCGCTACACGCTCGAGGTCGACTCGCCCGAGGGGGTGCACACCACCTGGGAGTTCACCTCGCAGCGCGCCGAGCAGGACTCGAACCCGGAGGAGCAGCCGTGCATCGGGGAGCTGTTCGGTTTCCAGGACCCCGACACCCCGTGCCGACCCGAACCGTTGATCTTCCTCGGGTACGACCTGAACCTGGCGCTGGACAACACCGCCCCGGCACGCACCACGCACGAGATCACCGTCACCGCGTACTACCAGGAGCGGCTGGACGACCCGCCGACCGTCACCGACCTGCAGGTGGA
>CAZSNW010000210.1:0-4745 GCA_964608245.1 uncultured Micromonosporaceae bacterium | reverse complement strand
TGCGGGTGGCCATGAGGAACGACCAGATGATCGGGAACACCGACAGCACCGCGGCGATCACCAGCGCGACGTGGGTGAGCGGGCTGGCGTCCCACAGCCGGGCAGCGGCGCCGCGACCGCGCCGCCGACGGCGACGCCGGGACCGCGCCGGGGCCACGGTGGTCGCCGGGCGCGCCGGGGCGGCGGGCGGGCGCGGCACGGCCGGGGCGGTGGGCGCGCCGGCCGGTGGCGTGGCCTGCGCGCTCACCGGTCCACGCTCCTCACCGAACGCCGCACCAGCGCGACGTTGACGAGGGCGACCACGACGATGAGGACGAACAGCACCCAGGAGATCGCCGCGCCGTAGCCGACGTGGAAGGTGCCGCTGAAGGTGCGTTCGTAGAGGTACATCGCCACGGTCTGGGACTCCCGACCGATGCCGCCCTGCACCCGCCCGTAGTTGAACACCAGCGGCTCGGTGAACAGCTGCATGCCGCCGATGGTCGACAGGATGACCGTGAAGACGATGGTCGGCCGGATCATCGGCACCGTGATGGTCCAGAACTGGCGCCACCGACCGGCACCGTCGAGGGCCGCCGCCTCGTACAACTGGCGCGGGATCGCCTGCATGGCGGCGAGGTAGATGAGCGCGTTGTAGCCGGTCCAGCGCCAGTCGACCATGGTGGACACCGCGAGCCACGCCGGCAGCCGCGAGTGACGCCAGCTGAACTCCCCCACCCCGACGAGGTCGAGCAGGTACCGGGCGAGCCCGTACCGCTCGGCGAAGATGAACCCGAACACCACGCCGACCGCCACCAGCGAGGTGGTGTAGGGGGCGAGCACGCTCATCCGGAACCCGGTGCGCCAGCGCATCCGGCGGTTGAGCAGGTCGGCGAGCACCAGCGCGGCCAGCAGCTGCGGCACGGTGGCGATGACGAACATCGCCACCGTGTTGCGCAGCGCGTTCCAGAACAGCGGGTCGTCGACCAGCCGCCGGAAGTTGTCCAGGCCCACGAACCCGCGGTTGCCGGCCAGCAGCGTCCAGTCGAACAGCGAGACGTAGCCGGTGAAGACCAGCGGGAACAGGCCGAAGGCGGCGAACAGCAGGAAGAACGGCGCGATGAACAGGTACGGCGCGACGCGCACCTCCCACCGGCCCAGCCGGACGCTCCAGCGTCGGCGCGGACGGGCCGGGGTGGACACGGTCCCCACCTGCTGCTCACCTCCTCTCAGGACAGATCCCGGGTGCCGGACGGCCACGGCCGGGGCGGCGCGGGGCACGCCGCCCCGGCGCCGCCTGCCTACTGTGACTGCAACGCTCTGGCCTGCGCCACCGCCTCCGCGAACGCCTCCTCGGAGGTCTGCGACCCGGCCTCGACCCGTTGCATCGCGGGCTCGAAGATGTTCTCCCAGGTCTGCTGGTGCAACGCGCCGAGGTGGATCGGCTCCAGGCCGCGCACGGAGGCGGCCATGATCTGACCCACCGGGGCGCCGTTGAAGTACGGGTTGGTGGACTGGGTGAACCGCGGGTCCTCCAGCGCGGGGAGGCTGGAGGGCATGGCGCCGATCTCCTCGAACGCCATCAGGTGACCATCCGGGCTGGTGAGGAACTTCAGCAGCTCGTACGCCTCCTGCGGGTGCTTGCTCTGGCGCGGGATGGCGAGATAGGAGCCGCCCCAGTTGCCGCTACCGCCCGGAATCCCGGCGATGTCCCACTTGCCGGCGTGCTCCGGCCCGGCCCAGTTCTCGATGAGACCGGTCATCCAGGCGGGGCACGGACGGGTGGCGAACTGCGACTGACGGAACCCGGCGGTCCACTCGTCGCTCCAGATGACGAGCTTGGCGGTCAGGCCCTCCTCGGCCATCTGCAGGCCGAGGTCCCACGCCTCGCGGAACACCGGGTTGGTGTCGCCGATGAAGGTGCCGTCGCGGTCGTAGAAGAACACGTCGGCGTTCTGCATGACGTACGGCTGGACGACGCCGGTGGCCGAGTCCAGCCAGGCCGCCTCCACGCCGCTGTCACGGAACCGGCGGCCCACCTCCACGTAGTCGTCCCAGGTGGGCCACAGCGCGGTGACCTCGTCCCGGTCGGTGGGCAGGCCGGCCTGTTCGAACAAGTCGATCCGGTAGCACATGGCGATGCCACCGACGTCGGTGCCGAGCCCGATCAGCCGGCCGTCGGCGGTGATCGCCCGCTCCCACTTCCACGGAAGGTAGAGGTTCTGCAGCTCGCCGGCGCCGAACTCGAACAGGTCGTGGAACACGTCGGGGTTCTCGACGTACTGCAGGAGGATGCCCTCCTCCAGCGCGACCACGTCACCGGCGCCGCTGCCGGTGGACAGCCACTGGGTCAGCTGGGGGGCGTAGTCGCGGAGTTCACCGAGCCGCTGGTGGTCGACCCGCAGGTTCGGGTGGGTCTCCTCGAACTTACGGATCGCCTCCTCGTAGCCGAAGTTGCCGAAGGTCTGCAGGACCAGGACGGTCCGGTCGTCGCCATCGTCACTGCAGGCCGCCGTGCCGACCAGGACGAACGCCGCGGCGACGACGGCGGCCGGTAGACGGTGGCGGAGTGATGAGACTGCCATTGCCTGACCCCTCTTTCGTCGTGTGCGCGACCCCCGGTCCGACCGCGACCCCCCGGCGGGGCCGAACTGGGAGCGCTCCCATGAGCGTCCCCTGAGGTCAGAAGCCTGTCAATGTCAGTCATGGGAACGTTTCCAAACTGTGACCTGGGACACACCCGTCCGTGGTGGTGCACGGCTGGCCCCAAGTGTCCCGGTTGCGGGGTTCGCTACCGGTGCCCGCCGCGGCGGCCTATCGTCGTGGGCATGATCTGCCCGGCATGTCGCGAGGGGCGGCACGACCGGTGCCGCGGTACCACCTGGTGCGACTGCCAGCACCGGCGTATCGAGGCACCCCCACCGACCACCGGTCCGCCCGGCAACTGACGCCACCGTCGCCGACCACCACCACCGGCGCCGGCCGTGGTTCACTGGCCCGGTGAGCACACCGTCGCACACCGCCACCCCGGCGACCCGGACCGGGGATGGGACGGTCCGCGCCCTGGTGGCCGACCCGGCCGAGCTCGACGACGACGCGCTGGCCCGGTACTACGCGTGGCCGCAGCAGCCCTGGGTACGCGCGAACATGGTGACCAGCCTGGATGGCGCGGTCAGCCTGGACGGCCGCTCCGGGCCGCTGTCGTTCGCCGCCGACCGGCGGGTGTTCCACCTGCTGCGGGCCCAGTGCGACGCGCTGCTGGTGGGCGCCGGCACGACCCGTGTCGAGGGATACGGCCCGGTGGTGGTGTCGGCGCAGCACCGGCACCGCCGGCCCAGCGACGCGGCCGCCCCCGACCCGGTGCTCTGCGTGGTCTCGGCGAGCCTCGACCTCGACCCCGCCTCCCGCATGTTCACCGAGGCGCCGCAGCGGCCGGTGGTGCTCGCCCCGGAGCGTGCCCCGGCCGACCGTCGGGCGGCGCTGTCCGAGGTGGCCGAGGTGCTCACCGTCGGCGAGGACCGGGTCGACGTCGCCGCCGCGGTCACCGCGCTGCACCGGCGGGGCCTGGCCCGCATCCTCTGCGAGGGCGGGCCCACCCTGCTCGGCGAGCTGGTCGCCGCCGACCTGCTCGACGACCTGTGCCTGACGGTCTCCCCCACGATGGCCGGCGCCGGCGCGGGGCGGATCGTCACCGGGCCGCCCACACCGCCCCGCGGCATGGTGCTGACCCACGCGCTGGTCGCCGGCGACGGCCTGCTGCTGCGCTACCACCGCGCCCGCTGAGACCCCATCGCGCCGTCGGCCGGGCGGCCGGGCACCGGAGCGTCGGCGACCGACCGCCACGCCGCACGCCGTACACGCGTACGCACGCCGGATCAGGCAGGATGCGGGGGTGACCCTCGACGACCCGACGCCCACCCCGGTCGGCCCGCCGGTCGGTCGGGTGATGGGCACCGCCGACGCCACCCCGCTCTCCTTCTGGACCGCGGTCGACCCCGACGGCGTCCTCCAGCTCGACGACGTCGTGGTCACCTACCGCGACCTGCCCGACGGCACCCGGGTGATGGTGTCCGGGGTGGTGACCACGGTCCGCGCCCGGCACGAGGGCGTCCAGTTCGACTCGGACGTGTTCGAGATCGCCCGCGGGATGCTGCCGGCCACCGTCCAGGAGGCGGCCGAGATCACCGTCACCCGGGTCGACCCGGAGGTGTACGTGCCGCCGGTGCCCGGCGCCCCGGTCCACCGCGCCGCCGGCGAGGTCCGCGCCACCGCCCTGCACTTCGACCGGATGACCCGCCGGATCCCCCTCGGGTACGGCCGGGACGGCGCCCCGGTGTACCTCAACGCCGACTTCCTCGACGGCACCCGCGGCGCGCACGTCTCCATCTCCGGGGTCTCCGGGGTGGCGACCAAGACGAGCTTCGCGATGTTCCTGCTCTACTCGGTGTTCCACTCGCAGGCGCTGGGGGCCGACGGGGTCAACGCGCGGGCGCTGGTGTTCAACGTCAAGGGTGAGGACCTCAACTTCCTCGACCACCCCAACACCGCCGTCGACGAGACGCTCGCGCAGGCGTACGCGGGCCTGGGGCTTCCGGCCGGGCCGTTCGCCGACGTGCGGGTGTACGCGCCGCCGCGGGCCGACGACCCCACCGGCACCCCGGACGTGGCCAGCCGCACCAGCGGGGTCGACCCGTTCTACTGGACGCTCGCGGAGTTCTGCGCCGACCGGCTGCTGCCCTACGTGTTCGCCGACGCCGACGACGAGC
>CAZSNW010000209.1:0-4762 GCA_964608245.1 uncultured Micromonosporaceae bacterium | reverse complement strand
GCGGTGGGCGGTGCTCTCTGCGACGCCGTAGCGCTGGGCAAGCTCAGTAAGTGTCGGTAGCGGGTCGCCAGGCCGGAGGGCGCCGCACCTGATGGCGGCGCGGAGATCGGCCGCGATCCGGAGGTAAGGTGGCGAGTTCTCCGTGACCGGCTCCGGCGGCGTGATGATGGAGCTGGTCTGATCAACGGTGACGGGCGGGAGCGGCATCCGGGCGGCGAGGGAGCCGGCGGCGCGCTGGTCGGCCTCGGAGCGCCACGCGCTGTAGACGCGCAGCGTAGTTGCGCCGCCCCCACCGTGGCCGAGCCGGCCAGCGACCGTTCGCACGTCAACGCCGGCAGCGATCAGCTCGGTCGCTGAGTAGTGGCGGAGCTGGTGCAGGTGCATGTCCCAGCCGAGCCGGGCGCACATGCGTCGGTACCGCTGGGTCACCGAGTCCGGCCGGAGCCAGGTGCTCCCGTCGGGATCGCGGGAGAACACCCGGCCGTCGGCCCGGAGCGCCAACCCGAGCGCCTCGGCGCGGTCCGCGCAGCGTTGGCGGTATGCCCGGAGCAAGGCGACGGTCTGCTCGTCGAGGGTGAGCCGGCGTTGCTGATGGGTCTTCGTGTCCTTCTCCCAGGTCTCGCTTCCGCTCTGCGCGATGCTGGTACGGACCGTGAGCACGCCGGCGGCCAGGTCGAGCCGGTGCCAGGTGATCGCGCACAGCTCGCCGCGGCGAGCGCCGGTCACCATGGCGAGCCAGACGAGCATCCCCCAGTCCGGGTCCTTCCATGCCTCGTTGACGATGCGGGCGGCCTGTTCCGTGGTCGGCGGGTCCGGTTCGCTCCGGGCGGTTGCGGGCGGTTCGGCTTGCTCGACCGGGTTGGCGCCGACCCAGCGCCATCGGACGGCCCGCTTGAAGGCTCCGCTCAGGATGCCGTGAATCTGCCGGATCGACGAAGCGGCGAGCGGCCGGCAGACGTGCGGCCTGCAGCGGCCGTCGCAGACGTGCTCCTCGGGGGTTCGGTGGTCTATCGCGGTCCGCCCACGGCAGTGAGCGCGACATGTGCGGAGCTGCGCGTAGAACGAGTCCAGGACCTCACCGTCGACCTTGCCAACGCTGAGCGTCCCCAGCAGGGGCCGGATGTGGTTCTTGATGTAGCCCTCGTAGCTGCGGAAGGTGGTCCGGTCAACGTTGAGCAGCTCGAGGTACCGGTCCATGAGTTGGTTGACGGTGGCCCGAGTGCGCGGGTTGCGGCGCTGGTCGACCTCCGCTAGCAGCCGCGTACGGGCCTTCTCGGCCTCGCGGGCGGCGGTCGGCCCGGCCGGGATGGTCTCGGTGAGGTAGTGCCGCTTCTTCGACACCGGATCGAGCCCGGCATACACCCGCACCCGCAGCGACCCGCTCGGCAGGGTCTCGATCTCACCTCGGGTACGTTTCCGGGCCTTCGACACGGCCGCCATGGAGCCACGATAGCCACAGGCGGCACTGCGGCCACAGGCTCCACGAATAGCTCCACGCGGCGAAGCGGTAGCCTCGTGATCAAGGCCGTGAGCTGGGCGCCCCCGGCAGGATTCGAACCTGCGACACGCGGTTTAGGAAACCGCTGCTCTGTCCCCTGAGCTACGAGGGCGTACCCATTCAGGCTACCTGCCTGAGGTGGCTCAGCGGTGATCAGGTCAGCGCGAGTACAGCCTCCCGCAGCATGCCCCGCACCGGCCCACCCGCCAGCGCGCCGAACGCCCGGCGCCGAAGCACGGGTTGCTCACCGGCCGGTGGCGTGTGCGGAGTACCGGGACCTGTGGCACCGTCTCAGGGTCCCGCAGCGCGCGGGCGAGGACCAGCTCCTCCGCCGAGGGGCCGAACATCCCGGCGGCGGCTCGTCGGGCGCCACGAGCCGCCGGTACTCCTCGGCTGGGTCGACCTCACCGCATCGGGCGGCAGCCTGGGCGGCATCGTGCACGGCAGCAATTGTGGCGATTCGCGGCCGGGACGGCACCGGCAGCGGGCAGCCGGGGTGGCCGTCAGGTGAGGCGGCGGACGAGCGTGGTCGCCGCCCAGACCGGGACGGCGAGCAGCGCGGCGACAAGGACGCTGCGGCCCACGTTGCGCCGGGCGGTGCGGCGGGCCAGCCGCAGCGCGAGCGGCCACGAGCCGACGAACTCGCGCACCCGTCCGCGAGCGTGCCGGGTCATGGGGCCGGGCTGGCCTCGGGATCCGCGTCGGGGGACGGCTCCGGCCGGCCGGGGTGGGCGCCCACCATCCGGACCCGGCCGTCGCCGGCGACCACCTCGCCGAGCACCCAGGCGTGCCGGCCCCGGCCGGTGAGCACCTTCACCGCCTCGTCCGCCTCGACGGCCGGCAGCACCACGACCAGGCCCACCCCCATGTTGAACGTCCGTTCCTGCTCCGCCTCCCCCATCCGGGCGATCCGGCTCACCACGTCGAACACCGGCTGCGGCGTCCACGTGGAACGGTCCACCACGGCGTCCAGGGTGGGCGGAAGGACACGTGACACGTTGCCCACCACGCCGCCGCCGGTGATCGGCGCGAACGCGTGGACGTCGCAGGCGTCGACCAGCGCCCGGCAGTCGTCCACATACACCGGGGTGGGGGTGAGAAGCTCCTCGCCGAGTGAGCGCGGTGACTCCAGCTCCTCCACGATCCGGTGCAGCCTGGCCGACCCGCTGCTGAGCACGGCGCTGAGCACCGCGGTGTAGCCGTTGGCGTGCAGGCCGGAGGAGCGTACCCCGACCAGCGCGTCCCCCTCGCGTACCCGCGGGATCCCGAGCATGTGCTCCTCCTCCACCACGCCGACGGCGGTGGCGCACACGTCGTGCTCGCCCTCCCGGGTCAGCGCGGCGCTGCGGGTGGCGGCGGAGGCGAGCAGCCGGCACCGGGCGATCCGGCACGCCTCGGCCACCCCTTCGACCACCCGGTCGACGTGCTCGGGTCCCACCCCGTACGCCACCGAACAGGTGACGAACAGCGGCTGGGCGCCGGAGGCGGCCACGTCGTTGAGCGCCAGCGCCGCCGCGTCCTGGCCGATCGTGTCGTACGCGTCGAGCAGTGCGGCGAGCCGGAGCTTCTCCCCCACCCCGTCGATGGAGGCGACGAGCAACGGCGAACGGTGCGCGCCGGCGAGAGGGGTGACCGAACCGTCCGACCGGGAGAGGAGTCGTAGCCCGCGTCGCGTCTGCTCCTGCGCCGCAGGCTCCGGAGGGAGCATTACCCCATCATGCCACAGCTTTGCGACGAGCCGACTACCGACGGTACGCACGCGACGGTGCCCGACGGGGCGGTCACCGCCCGCACCGCGGCTGCGCACAGGCTGTGGACACCACCGGTCCGGACGCTGAGAATAGGGGCGTCGACGGGCGTCACCGGGGCGCCGCCCGGCTCCCGGTCGACCGGACGCCAGCGGAAAGGGAGCCCGATGACCGACCACCACCGGCCTTCGACCGATCCGGCGCCTGCCGCGGACTGCGGCCTGACCCGGGGGCCGTGGTGGTGAGCGGCCCGGGCAGCCTCGACTGGCCGGTGTCGCTGCGGGACGGCGACCCGGGCGGGCAGCCGCGCCGGCTGGCGCACGTGGTCGGCGGCCGGTGGGTGTCCGGCGGGGACGCGTTCGTCAAGCACAGCCCGGTCACCGGTAAGCCCCTGTTCGAGGTGCCGGAGGCGGATGCGGCCACGGTCGACGAGGCGGTCGAGGCGGCCCGGCGGGCGTTGCGCGGCGAGTGGGGCCGCGCCAGCGACCAGCAGCGGGCGGCCGCGCTGCGCCGGATCGCCGACGAGCTGGACCGCCGGTTCGAGCAGCTGGTCACCGCCGAGATGGCCGACTCGGGCAAACCGGTCTTTCAGGCGCGGACGCTCGACGTGCCGCGCGGGGCGGCGAACTTCCGCGCGTTCGCCGACCTGATCACCGCGCACGGCACCGAGGCGTTCCACACGGTGACGGCGACCGGCACCCGGGCGCTCAACTACGCGATCCGCAAGCCGGTCGGCGTGGTGGCGGTGATCGTGCCGTGGAACCTGCCGCTGCTGCTGCTCACCTGGAAGGTGGCGCCGGCGCTGGCGTGCGGCAACACGGTGGTGGTCAAGCCGTCGGAGGAGACCCCGTCCTCGGCGCTGCTGCTGGCCGAGGCGGTGGCGGCGGCCGGCCTGCCCGACGGGGTGTTCAACGTGGTGCAGGGCCACGGCCCGGACGCCGCCGGTGAGTGGCTGGTCCGCCACCCGGGCGTGGACGCGATCACCTTCACCGGGGAGTCCGCCACCGGTTCGGCGATCATGCGGGCCGCCGCCGACCGGGTCAAGGCGGTGTCGTTCGAGCTGGGCGGCAAGAACGCCGGGCTGGTCTTCGCCGACGCCGACCTGGACGCGGCGGTGGCCGGGTCGGTGCGCTCCACGTTCACCAACGGCGGCCAGGTGTGCCTGTGCACCGAGCGGCTGCTGGTGGAGCGCCCGATCTTCGAGGAGTTCACCGAGCGGCTGGTCGCCGAGGCGGCGAAGCTCTCCTACGGGTGGCCGTCCCAGGAGGACGTCACCACCATGCCGCTGATCTCGGCCGCCCACCGCGAGAAGGTGCTCGGCTACTACGAGCTGGCGCGCGCCGAGGGCGCCACCGTCCACACCGGTGGCGGGGTGCCGGTCTTCGGCGACGCCCGCGACGGCGGCGCGTACGTGCAGCCGACGGTGCTGACCGGGCTGGGGCCGCAGGCGCGGACCAACCAGGAGGAGATCTTCGGGCCGGTGTGCCACATCGCCCCGTTCGACGACGAGGAGGAG
>CAZSNW010000208.1:0-4771 GCA_964608245.1 uncultured Micromonosporaceae bacterium | reverse complement strand
CCGGCGCCGACCAGGTGGTCAGTCGCTCCGTGGACGGCTGGACCTGCGGCACCCCCACCGACGTCCTGCTCGACGGCCGCGACGCCATGCTCGCGGTGGCGATGAACGGCGAGCCGCTCCCGCCCGAGCACGGCTTCCCGGTCCGGATGGTGGTACCCGGCCTCTACGGCTACGTCTCCGCCTGCAAGTGGATCACCGAGATCGAACTGACCAGTTTCGACGACTACGACGCGTACTGGGTCCGGCGCGGCTGGGCGCCGCGGGCGCCGGTCAAGACCCAGTCCCGCATCGACGTGCCGCGGGGCCGGGTGCCCGTCGGCGCGGTGACCGTCGCCGGGGTCGCGTGGGCGCTGCACCGGGGCGTGTCCCGTGTGGAGGTACGCGTGGACGACGGCCCGTGGCACGAGGCGACCCTGGCCGACACCGTCTCCTCCGACACGTGGCGGCAGTGGACCTGGGTCTGGCAGGCCACCCCGGGCCGCCACCGGCTGTCGGTGCGCGCCACCGACGGCACCGGCCAGCTGCAGCCGGAGGAGCCCAGCTCGGCCGCCCCCGACGGGGCGACCGGCTGGCACACCGTCCCCGTCGAGGTCGTCTGACGACGCGGGGTCGGCTCAGGCGGCGCGGACCCGCGCCGGCTCACCGGACCGGGGACGGGGCACCACCAGCGGCCCGGCCGGGTGCCGCAGCCACCGGTCCAGCAGCGCCACGTCCACGTGGCCGGTACGGCGGTCCACCAGCTCGGCACCGCCGGCGGCCAGCAGCCGCTGCCGCTCATTCTCGGTGAACCCGCCCCACACCCCGTACGGCTCCTGCACCAGCAGCGCGTGGGCGGCGCACTGGACGCGTACCACGCACGAGTGACACAGCCGTTTGGCCGCCTCCTCCCGACGAGTCCGCGCGGACCCGCGCTCGCCCTCGGGATGGAAGAACTGGGTGGCGTCCCTGCCGCGACACGCCCCCCGTAGCTGCCAGTCCCAGTTGTCGGCGAGCGGGCCTGGCAGTCTTCGCACGGTCGACATGACACCTCCCTGCCGTGCTGCGTCGATCCGTGGTCTTCCGACCACGCCGCGTTCTCCGACATTACTCCGGATGTGGTGCAGGTCACTAGTACGAGAGTCGCCAATTTGTGAGCACGCCTCGAGGTCGTCGAAATTCTCCGGAGATTCGCCGCCGAAACCGCTCATGATCGCCGGATTTCGTGGTGTTCTCGCACATGGGGATCCACGGCACAGTGGTGCCCCATAGCGAGAAGGGGGTCGTCGTGCGTTCGGTGCTTGTCTGCCTACGGTCGTCGCTGGCGGCGCAGTCAGTGACCTCGTGCGCCACCCGACTGGGTCTGGGCACGCTGCGAACGGCCGTCACCGACGCGGAGGCGATGGCCCAGCTGGCCCAGCAGCCGGCGGACCTGATCCTCGCCGACACCGCGGTCACCCGGCCCGACACCGTCGGCTTCACCCGACGCGCGCTCGCGCACTCGCCCGGTGCGGTGCTGCTGCTGGTCGGCGCCGAGGACCCGCGGGTGGCCGCAGCCGCGGTGGCCGCCGGCGCCCGCGGGGTGATCCGCAGCGGTGAAGGGGACGTGGTCGGCACGGTCGCCAAGGCGCTGCTGCTCATCGCGACCGCCCGGCCCAGCGGCGAGCCGGCCGGCGTCATGTACCGCCTCGGGCAGTCCGCGGTGGCCGCCCGGGTCGGGCACCGGTCCGGGACGGCCGCGCGCGCCGAGGTGACCGGTGGTGGGCACCGGCCGCCCGGCGACCCCGACTACGGGGCCCTGCAGGTGCCGGCCCAGCGCAGCGACCTGCCACCCGGCCACCCGGGGTGGCGGCCGGCGCTGCGGCGCACCCGGGCCGGGCTCACCGAGCGGGAGATCCAGGTGCTGCGCGGCATGGCGGAGGGCAAGAGCAACGCCGAGATCGGGCGGGACCTGTACGTGTCGGAGGACACGGTCAAGACCCACGCCCGCCGGCTGTTCCGCAAGCTGGGCGCGCGGGACCGCGCACACGCGGTGGCGGTGGGCTTCCGGACCGGCGTCCTGAGCTGACGGCGGTGAGCCGCCGACGGTCACCGGCGGGCGGCGGCCCGGCGGGTCACTCGTCGGCGAGGGTGTCCTGCACGCCGTCGCAGTAGCCCCGCGCGTACTCCCAGGTCACGTACCGGTTGGGGTCGGGGTCGAACGCCGGTTCGTGCACCCGTGGCGTGCCCGACTCCAGCAGGTGCCGCAGGTTGCCGCGCAGCAGGTCCCAGTCGAAGTAGTGGGGCTGGTGGCACTCGTCGCACTCGATGACCAGCCCGCGGATACCGATCGGTGCCAGCAGCGCCTGGTAGACCTCCAGGTCGGTGAGCTCCTCCAGTACGTCCTGGCGCTCGCTCTCGGAGAGCGGGTCGACCGGCTGCTCCGCGTCCGCAGCGTCCAGCTCCGCGGCCGGATCGGTCGGGTCGTCGCGGAACGGGTCGATCGGTTCCTCCTGCACGACTCCACCGTAGTCCGGATCCGGTGCCGCCGCGGCCGTCACCCGCCGGGTCGGCGACGCGACCGACGCGACAACTGCGGCGAAGTTGTCGCACCGAGGGCCCCGGGCGTGACAACTGCGGCGAAGTTGTCGCGAAGAAGGGTGCCCGGCCCGACAACTGCGGCGAAGTTGTCGCGAAAGACGGCGCGGCGGGGCGGGTGCGCCGCGTCCGGTCGGTGCTGGCACCGGCTGGGTACGATGAAGACCTCACCGCCGCCGTCGGGGCGGTTCCGTCGTCGTATCACCACACCGATCCCGGGAGATCCCGCGTGGAGACAGCCTTCACCCCATCCAACCTGCCGCTCGGCCTGACCTTCGACGACGTGCTGCTGCGGCCGGCGGCCTCCGACGTGATGCCCGGCTCGGTGGACACCAGCACCCGGCTGACCCGCGGCATCCGGCTCGCGATCCCGCTGGTGTCGGCGGCGATGGACACCGTGACCGAGGCGCGGATGGCGGTGGCGATGGCCCGGCTGGGCGGGATCGGGATCCTCCACCGCAACCTGCCGGTCGAGGAGCAGGCGCTGCAGGTGGACCTGGTCAAGCGCTCCGAGGCCGGCATGGTGACCAACCCGGTGACCTGCTCCCCGGACGACCCGTTGCACCACGTCGAGGAGCTGTGCGCCCGCTACCGGATCTCGGGCGTGCCGGTGGTCGACCGCGACGGCACCCTGCTCGGCATCGTCACCAACCGGGACATGCGGTTCGTCACCGACACCTCCGCCCCGGTCCGCACCGTCATGACCCCGATGCCGCTGGTCACCGCGCCGGTCGGGGTCTCCCGGGAGGAGGCGCGGGAGCTTCTGCGCCATCACAAGATCGAGAAGCTGCCGCTGGTCGACTCCGCGGGCAGGCTGCGCGGCCTCATCACGGTCAAGGACTTCGCCAAGAGCGAGCAGTACCCGCACGCCACCAAGGACGAGTCCGGGCGGCTGCGGGTGGGCGCCGCGGTCGGCGTCGGCGACGAGGGCTACAAGCGGGGCTGCGCCCTTCTCGAGGCCGGGGTCGACGTGCTGGTAGTGGCCCCCGCCCACGGGCACCACCGGCAGGTGCTGGAGACCATCGCCCGGTTCAAGCGGGAACGCGACGTCCAGGTGATCGGCGGCAACGTCGCCACCTACGAGGGCGCGAAGGCGATCGTCGAGGCCGGGGCCGACGCGGTCAAGGTCGGTGTCGGACCGGGTGCCATCTGCACCACCCGGGTGGTCGCCGGGGTCGGCGTACCCCAGATCGCCGCGATCGAGGCGGCGGCGCGCGCCGCGGCCGAGGCGGGCGTGCCGGTGATCGGCGACGGCGGGATCAAGCACTCCGGCGACATCGCCAAGGCGATCGCCGCCGGCGCCGAGACGGTGATGCTCGGCGGGCTGCTCGCCGGCTGCGAGGAGAGCCCCGGCGAGGTCGTGTTCGACGGCGGCAAGCAGTACAAGTCCTACCGCGGCCTGGGGTCGCTCGGCGCGAGGCGCTCGCGCGGCCAGGGTTCGGCCGGCTACTCCCGGGACCGCTACTTCCAGCAGGACGTCACGGACAACGAGAAGCTCGTGCCGGAGGGCATCGAGGGCCGGGTGCCCTACCGGGGTCCGCTGGCCGCGGTGACGCACCAGCTGGTCGGCGGGCTGCGGCTGGCGATGGGCTACACCGGCTCGGCGACCATCGCCGAGCTGCGGCGCCGCGGCCGGCTGATCCGCATCACGTCCGCCGGCCTGGTCGAGAGCCACCCCCACGACATCCAGCTCACGGTCGAGGCGCCAAACTACCAGGGGCGCTGACGCTGGCGCTGACATCACAGGGGGGATGAGACCGGGGTCGTCGACCCCGCCGAGGAGCCGTCGTGCGTGACACCGTGGAGATCGGGCTGGGCCGGGCCGCCCGTCGCGCGTACCACTTGAGCGAGGTGGCGGTCGTCCCGTCACGGCGTACCCGGGACGTGGACGACGTCTCCACCGACTGGCAGCTGGACGCGTACCCGTTCGGGATCCCGTGCATGGCCCACCCCAGCGACGCCACCATGAGCCCGCAGTCCGTGGTGGCGCTGGGCCGGTTGGGGGGCCTCGGCGTGCTCAACATCGAGGGCCTGTGGACCCGGTACGAGGACCCGACCAAGGTGCTGGCCGACCTCGCGTCGCTCACCGACCCCGAGCAGGCCACCCGTCGGCTGCAGGAGGCGTACGCCGAGCCGATCAAGCAGGAGCTGATCGGTGAGCGCATCCGCGAGCTGCGCGAGGGCGGGGTGACGGTGGCGGTGCGGGTGTCGCCGCAGC
>CAZSNW010000207.1:0-4780 GCA_964608245.1 uncultured Micromonosporaceae bacterium | reverse complement strand
AGCGAGTAGTCGATCGCCAGTGCCAGACCGAGCATGGTGGCGAGGATCGGGGTGGCGGTGCCGAGCTCGACGAACCGGGACGCCACCGCCACCGCGCCGGCCGCGGTGCCCACCCCGATGACCGCGTTGAGCAGCGGCATCCCGGCGGCCAGCAGTGACCCGAAGGTGAGCACCAGCACCACGGCGGCCACGCCGAGCCCGATGAGTTCGGCGCCGAGGTCGGTGGACAACTCCTCCTGGACCGCCGGACCGCTGAACTCCACGGTCAGCCCGGCGTCCCGGGCCGGTGCGGCCGCCTCCTGCAGCGCCGCCAGCGCGTCCTTCGGCCACTCGTCGCCGTAGGTCACGTCGGCGAAGGCGACCGTGGCGTCGGGGGAGACGGTCCGGGCCTGGAACGGGTCGGGGACCCGCTCCACCCCCGGCACCTCGGCCAGGTTCGCGACCGTGGCGCTGATCGCGCCCGCGTACGCCGGATCGGTCAGCGTGGCACCGGGTGGCGCGGCGAAGACCACGCGCGCGGTGGCGCCGGTGGAGCCCATCTCCGGGAACCGTTCGGCCAGCAGCTCGAGGGCCTCCACCGACTCGGTGCCGGGCAGCTCGAACGCGTCGCGGGTGGTGCCGCCGAGCGTGGCGCTGCCGAACGCGCTGAGCACCAGCAGCACCAGCCACGCCGCGACGACCCGCCAGCGGTGGAGGTATGCGAACCTGCCCAGCCGGTAGAGATATGTGGACACGCCTCGTCCCCCGATCGTGAGTGCACGTGCTGGTCGGGCGGCCACGCCGATCCCGCCGCCCGGACGCCCCCTGCCCGCGGCCGTCACCCGCGGCCACGGCGTGACCACCCTACGGGGTGGTCACTTCACGGGACGCGGCGGGTCGGCTGGCTGTGGCGTGTCACACCGTCGGTCAGGGGACGCCGCGGCCAGGCCGGTGGCACGGGTTGCTCTCCGCCGGCGGCGGGGTTGCGACGCTCCTACCCGGAGGCCGTGGCGTCGTCCGTTCGCGCCAGGCGGGCCACCGCCTGCTGCAGCAGGGAGGACAGCGCGTCCGGTGTGGCGCGGTGCCGCTCGGGCAGGGACAACAGCACGGTGGTGTCCCCGACCCGCGCGGCGGCGCCGGTGTCCACGACCACCGGGCCGCCGGTCGGCGCACCGGCCGGCCGTTCCCGCTGCACCCGGCGCCACAGCGCCTGACCGGCCATGCCGTCGACCGTGGCCACGGTCAGCGCCTGGCGACCGCCGTCGACGGTGGTGAAGGACGCGACCCTGCCCAGCCCGGGTACCCGCACCATCTGGGGCCCCTGAACCGGGACGCCCAGGGCGTGGCCGATCTCCTCCGCGGTGAGCAGCGCGGCCGGACCGGCGGTCGCCGACGGGCCGCCGCCGGCTGACGGTGCGCCGGGGGACGCGGAACCGACCGGCGACGGCGCCGCGGCGGCCGTCTTCGATGCGGGTTGTGCGATCGGGCCCCGCTGGGACGGCACGAGGTTGGCCGCCGCCCAGGCGACCAGGGCCGACAACGGGCCGCCGACCACCGGGGCGGCGGAGGGGTCGACCACCACCCCCGGTTGCTCCGTCGTGTCGCGGGCGGGGCTCAGGCTCTCCAGGGTCACGGAGACGACCCGGCGGCTCCACGGCCGCACCCGGACCCGCACCACGTCACCGGCCTCCACCGAGCGGACGACGCTGTGCGGCGCCACCCAGGCGACGGTGCGGTCACCGGCGCCGTCGTAGACGGCCAGGTGGTCGAGGTACGGCACGTAGGTCTCGCCGTGCTTGCGCCGCTTCCAGGTCTTGCGCCACAGCACCTCGCCGCGGATCGTCCGCGCGGTCGCGAGGTCGATGATCGTACGCAGGCACAGGTACCCGCCGAAGACCAGGAGCGCCAGCCCGATCCACGGGACGAGCTCCAGCACAATCTCCACCGCCGTCTCCGGATCCCGCGGCAGCCGGAGGTCGGGGAGCGTGAACTGCTCGCCGAAGCGGACCACGGCGTAGCCGGCGAACCCGATGAGCAGGCCGCGCAGCAGCAGCATCGGCGCGGACTGGCCGTAGCGGGGCCAGAAGCGCGGGTAGCGCACCCGCACCCGCTGCCAACGGCCGCCGTAGGAGGACCACACCCGCCGGTGGTCGCCCAGGCCCAGGTCGAGCACGGCGCTGGCGGTCCTGGTGACGCCGAGCGCCGCCCCGTAGGAGAGGTAGCGGTCCCACACGGCGACCGCTGACGGTGGCAGGTTGGCGAACTCCTCGTGGCCGCGCAGCCACTCGCGGACGCCCAGCCACCGGGCGGCGACCTCGCGACCCCGGGGGGTGTCCCGCTCACCGAGCGGGCGGAGTGCGAGCCCGGCCAGCACGACGAAGAACGCGATACCGACCTTGAGCGCGTCGATGAGGCTGTCGTCGTTGAGCAGGCCGGCGACGGTGAAGCCGCCGCCGCCGAACCCGGCGCCGGTCATGATCGCCGTCATGCCGAATGGCCGCACGCGGCGCTGGGAGAGCCCACGGGAGCGGGCGTCGTCGACGATCTCCCGGTGCAGGGCGCGGGTCCAGCGCCGCTCCCGGCCGCTGTCGCGGAAGACCAGCGCGGTCACCGGCACCATGCCGTCGACCGCCAGCGTGCGTACCCGGTCGAGGACCCGCTTCTCGTAGGGGAGCAGGGGCGGCGCGTCCTCCGGTGGGGTGCGCAGGTGGACGGTGGTGTGGTACGGGTTGTCGTCCAGCTGGCGCAGCTCCAGGTAGCCACGCGCGGCCAGGTCGAGCAACGTGGACTCGGCCGCGTCGTCGGTGAGCCGCCACCGGTTGGCCAGCAGGCTGACCACCGCCGGCGGTTCGTCGCCGAGGTCGGGGGTGGCGGGGCCCGGGTCGACCCGGGCCGGACGGCTGGCGAGCACGATGGCGAGGTAGACGCCCGCGTAGACCGCCAGCCCGCCCGCCACGATGCCGACGGGCACCAGTCCGTTCATCGTCGACTCCCCACGACTGTCGGGACGACGGCGCGGCCCGCACCCCGCCGCCTGTGGGGTACGCCGGTGGCCGCGGCCGCCGGTGGGCGGGTGATGACCCGTTCACGGTAGAGGAACAGCGCACACGCGCGCGAGCCCCCGGACGGCACACGCCACCTGTGGGCGCGGGGACCACGCGGTCAGTGGCGACGTTTCGAGGTCGAACCCCGCCCGGATGACGACCGGGGAGAGCGCCGGCGCGCGGACCGGGTGGCACGCTGTCGGGTCGACGACCGTGTGGACCGCCGGCCGGTCACGACCCCGGTGGCTGGCCGGACGTCGACGGGTCGAACGGCACGTGACGGGTGCGTGTCTCGCCGATGATGGTGAGGCTGACGATCCGCCGGCTCCACGGGCGGACCACGATCTCCACGATGTCGCCGGCCTCCACCTCGCGGGTCAGGTCGTACGGCGCCACCCAGGCGACGGTGCGGTCACCGGCGCCGTCGTAGACGGCCAGGTGGTCGAGGTACGCCTCCGGGCGGAAGGCGGTCGTCCTGACCAGGTACTTCCGCGTACGCCGTCGCCACCGCTGTCGCCACAGCACCTCGCCGACGACCGTCCGGGTGCGCCGGAGGTCGACGACGGTACGCACACACAGGTACCCGCCGAGCGCGACGAGCAGGAACCCGACCCAGGGGAGGAGGTCGGCGACGAGCGTTGCGACCGGGTCCCGTGTCGGTGCCGGCGGCCTCACCTCGGAGGCGACGAGGACGAACGCGACGCCCAGCGCCGTCACCGACCCACCCCGCACCGCCAGCAGCGGTGCCGACTGGCCGTAGCGCGGCCAGAAGCGGGGGTAGCGCACCCGGACGCGTCGCCACCTGCCGCCGTAGGCGGTCCACACCCGCCGGTGGTCGCCCAGGCCCAGGCCGAGCACGGCGTTGGTGGCGGGGGTGACCCCGAGCGCGGCGCCGTAGGCGAGGTACCGGTCCCACACCGCCACCGACGCCGGCGGCAGACAGGCGAACTCCTCGTGTCCGCGCAGCCACTCGCGGACACTCAGCCAGTGCGCGGCGGCGCGCCGGCCGGCCGGGGTGTCCCGCTCGCCCATCGACAGGCCGACCAGGCTCATGACCACGAACCAGGCGATGCCGCCGGCGACGGCCAGCGCCGGGTGGTGGGGGAGGAGGCCGAGCAGGATCCCGAGCTCGCTGGCGAGCACCACGACGGCGAGGACCGTCTCGCCGAGCCGGCCCGGTCGGGGCCGGGAGAGGCCGCGGGCGCGGGCGTACGCGACGACCTCGCGGCGCAGGTCGCGGTTCCAGGAGCTGGCCTGCCGGCGGTCCCGGAACACCAGGGCTGCGGCCGGCGCTACGCCGTCGACCGCCACCGCGCGGACCCGGTCGAGGACCCGTTGTTCGAACGGCAGCAGCGGTGGCGCGTCCCCCGGTACGGGTCGCAGGTGGACGGTGGTGTGGTAGGGGCGGTCGTCCGCCTGCCGCAGCTCCAGCCAGCCGCGGGCGGCGAGGTCGAGCAGGGTCGCCTCGGCGGCGTCGTCGGTGAGCCGCCACCGGTTGGCGAGCAGGTTCACCACCGCCGGCGGTTCGTCGCCGAGGTCCATGGTGGGCTTACCCGGGCGGACCCGGGCCGGTCTGGTGGCGACCCGTGTCACCACGTAGGTGACGACGTACGACGCCACCGAACCCGCGACGACGACCGCGGTGACCGACCCGCTCATGCGGTCCACAGTAGGGGAACGGTGTCGTCCCGGGGCGGCGGCGCCGTGGCGCCGCCGCCCCGGGACCGCCTCCCCCGGACGTCTCCGCCGCGAGAACT
>CAZSNW010000206.1:0-4789 GCA_964608245.1 uncultured Micromonosporaceae bacterium | reverse complement strand
CCATGGTGGTGCGCTTGGTCACCCGGTACGGGACGCCGGGCCGGTTGGGCACGATCCGCTGGATCCGGCCGTCGGGCAGGTACTCGACGTCGTAGAACCGCGGGACGTACACCCAGCCGGTGCGGGCCAGCCGCAGGAGCAGCTCCTCGCGCCCGCCCGGACGCCCGGCCGCCTTCCACTCCCGGACGATCGCGGTGATCTCCAGCACCGCCTCCTCGCCGTCACCGAGCACCGCGGCGTCGATGAACTCGGCGATCGGCTCCGGGTTGAACGCGGCGTGCCCGCCGGCGATCACCAGCGGGTGGGTGTCGTCCCGGTCGACCGCCGACAGCGGGATGCCGGCGAGGTCCAGCGCGGTGAGCAGGTTGGTGTAGCCGAGCTCGGTGGCGAACGACACGCCGAGGATGTCGAAGGCGCCCACCGGCCGGTGGCTGTCGACCGTGAACTGGGGGACGCCGTGCTCGCGCATCAGCGCCTCCAGGTCGGGCCACACCGCGTAGGTGCGCTCGGCCAGCACGTCCGGCTGCTCGTTGAGGATCTCGTAGAGGATCTGGATGCCCTGGTTGGGCAGGCCCACCTCGTACGCGTCGGGGTACATCAGCACCCAGCGCACGGCGGCCGAGTCCCAGTCCTTGACGACCGCGCCCAGCTCACCGCCGACGTACTGGATCGGTTTGCTGACCCGCGGCAGCAGCGGCTCCAGCTGGGGGAAGACAGACAAGGCATCCATGGCAACCCCCAGGGTACGCCGTGCGCCGAAGCTGCCCGGGTCGGGAGGGAACAGCGGGTCGCCCCGGTCGTCACCGGACCGCCCGTGGCTAGGCTTCATTCGTGAGCACCCCTCTGCCCCTCGCCGAGCGGCTCGCCGCCTGGCGGTACGCCTGGCGGACCACCAATCCGCCCGAGTCCGGCGTCGTCGACGGTGTGACCCGCTGGCTGGTCGTCACCCGGGCCGGCGTGCTGCCGATGACCCTCATCTCCGGGATCGTGGCGGCGCTGCTGGCGTGGGCGGCCCCGGTGGCGGTGGACTGGTTCAACGTCGCCCTCGCGGTCGTGGGCATCGTCATCGCCCACGTGGCCAACAACCTCATGAACGACCTGGCCGACACCGACGTGGGCGCGGACACCGCCGACTACCCGCGGGCGCTGTACGCGCCGCACCCGATCCTGTCCGGGCTGGTGACCCGCCGGCAGCTTCTCACCGCGATCCTGCTGTGCCAGCTCGTGGACCTCGCCATCATGGTCACCCTGATCGTGCGGGTGGACTGGTGGATCGCGTTCTTCGCGCTCGCCGGGCTGTTCCTGTCCTACGCGTACACCGCTCCCCCGCTGCGGCTGAAGCGCATCGGCCTGGGCGAGCTGGACGTGCTGCTGGTGTGGGGTCCGCTGATGGTCGGCGGGGTGTATTACGCCGGCGTCGGCGAGGTGACCTGGCAGGTGCTGGCCACCGCCACGGTGTACGCGCTGCTGCCCACCACGGTGCTCATGGGCAAGCACATCGACAAGCTGCCGTACGACGCGGGGTCGCGGACCCGTACCCTGCCGGTGCTGCTGGGTGAGCGGCGGGCCAAGCGGCTCACCCAGGCGATGATGGTCGCCTACTACGTGGGGATCGTGGCGCTGGTCGCGGTCCAGGCGGTCGGATGGCCGGCGCTGCTGACGCTGGGGGCGCTGCCGCTGCTGGTGCGCTCGCTGCGCGAGTACGCCAAGCCGACGCCGACCGAGCCGCCGCCGGACTACCCGGTGTGGCCGCTGTGGTGGGCGCCGATCGCGTTCGTGCACACCCGGCGGGCCGGCGGGCTGCTGCTGCTCGGGCTGTTCGCCTGGGCGCTGTGGACCGCCCTGCACTGAAGCCGGTGACGGGCGGTGCCCCGGAAGTTCTTCGCCGCCCTCCCACTCAGGCCGGCTCAGCCACCGTGGCGCTCCCGTAGCAGCCCGAGGAACAGGTGCAGCTTGTCGATGTCCTCCTCACCGGGCGGGTCCGGGTTGAAGTGGGCCACCCGGTTGCGGATCTCCCTGATCTCGTCCAGTCGCGCCGCGACGGCCTGCCGGTCCTCCGGCCAGCCCAGTTCCAGCCAGCACTCCGGGTCGGCGAGGACGGCGTGGTAGTGGGCCACGGTCAACCGGTCCACCGATTGGTACTCGAGCCTGGCCTGCTCGCACACCCGCCGGATGGTCTCCTCGTCGCTGTCTGGCACACCCTACGGTTCGTCACCGAAACGTCTGCCCTTGCTGTCCGGCAGGACGTGGACCCGCCCGCCCTCGGCCCGCATCACCGCGATGAGTGCCGGATCCGCAGTGGCGCGTGGCGACCCGAATGCGAGCGCGGTAGCCGCGGCCATACAGTCGGCGAGACTCACTGCACACTCGACGCGGTGATAATGACGGGCACGCAGACGTCCGGCCTCTGCACCGAGTTCCGGGGTGAGCAGCGCAATCTCCATTCCTGTGCACGACAGGATCGCGAGGTCAGCGTGCACGTCATCGGGATCGTGACCGTATACCCGCACGAGCTGGTCTACGACTTCGGCTGCGTTGGCCGCCGATAGGACCGTCGGTCCACGCAGCAGGGCCGCGACCTCGTCCGCGGCGGGCTCGTCGCGGAGGTACGCCAGGACGGCGTACGCGTCGAGAACCGTGGGGATCACAGGTTCCGTCGCTCCGCCTCACGGGCGTCGCCAACCGCCCGTTCCTCCGCTCGCAGGTCGTCAACGCTTGGACCAGGACCGGCGTAGGCGCCCCGCAGTGCGGTGACCGGATCGGCCGGAACCGGCCGGATGATCGCATACCCGCCACGGTCGATGACCAGCACCGTGGAGGCACCCCACCGGTGACGTAGTTCTGCAGGCAGGGAGACCTGCCCACTGCTCGTAACTTTGACGCGGGTGGGACGCATGGCGTCATATTACGCCCTCACCGCGTCATCATGTATCAGCGAAGAACTCATTGTTGCACCATCGCATGCCATACCTATCGCCATCGGTACGGTGAACGCCGTAAGGCACAAGGCGCGCCGGTGGCCGCCGCCTCTCGGCGGCGGCCACCGGACGTCCTCAACCGGCCGTCGCCTCCGACGGGAGGAGGCCCAGCTGCTTCATGTACGCGAACTGGTCGAAGTACATGTGGTGTTCCTTGATCTTCCCGTCGTCGACGGTCGCCAGGTCCAGCGTGCGGACCTTCACCTGACGGCCGGTCGGGTCGATGGTCCTCCCGTCGGGCAGCCGCATCGGCCCCAGATGCGTGCCGGTGATCCAGCCCTCGTCGATGGCGGTGTTCCCGTCCTCGAAGCTGCGCAGCGGCTCGTACCGCACGTCAGGGAACGCCTCCAGGAACGGCCGCCAGTAGTCCGCGGCGTTCGCCCGCCCCCGCACCTCGCCCGCGTCCGGCGTGACGAGCAGGGCGTCGTCGGTGTAGCAGTCCATCACGGCGTCGAGGCTGTGCTCCTGGGTCACCGCCCACGTCAGCTTGTCCATGAGTTCGCGTGCCTTCGCCATGGTTCCTCCCCCGGTCACTCGCTGAAAGTAGTGGTACAACTACTTTCAGTATTGCTCGGGGTGCCCCGCGTCCTGCAAACGATGCGGGGTGCGACTTCCGACCGCCGCACGGTGACGCCGTGGCCGCTGAAGAGCAGGAATCGGCCGGGTCCGACACGGTTGTCCCGCCTGCCCGACCTGTTCTGAACGAACCGGTCACACCACCGCCGGGCTGGTACGCACGGTTCACCGACTCCTACCGGCACCCGGCTGGCCCGTCGTGGCCGTGCCGGTCAGCGCTTGTCCACGAACGCCACCCGCTCGACGTCGGAGTCGGCGCGGGGTGCGGCTCCGGCGTGCAGCCGCCCAGTACCGCCGCGGCGAGGACGCCGGCCATCAGCGACCGGGTGGCCGGCGTCGCCATCCGGGCGCCCATGCCGGTGTCCCGGTCAGCCCACCCGGCTCACCGACACCCGCACCGGCACCCCGTCGCCGGCCTCACCGGTGAACGCGCCGTCGCCGGCCGGGCCGTAGGACACCGCGTCCGCGAGCACCTCACCGGCCACGAAGGACTCGTGCGCGCGTACCGCGTCGGTGACCTCCGGCGGCGCCTCCACCGTCACCGTGATCCGGTCGGAGATGTCCAGGCCCGCCTCCCGGCGCGCCTGCTGCACCACCCGGACCACATCCCGGGCCAGGCCCTCGGCCTCCAGCTCCGGGGTGACCGTGGTGTCGAGCACCACCACGCCGGCGTCGTCCGGCAGCGGGGCGGTGTGCTCGGCGTCGGCGGCGACCATCCGCAGCTCGTACTCGCCCTCCTCCAGGCGTACCCCGGCGACCACCGGCGCGCCGTCGACCATCTCCCACTCGCCGGCCTTCACCGCGCGGATCACCTGCTGCACCGCCGGGCCCACCCGGGGACCGAGCACCCGCGGCACCACGGTGAGCACCTGCCGGCTGTAGGCGGCCACGTCGTCGGTGAACACCACCTGCTTGACGTTCACCTCGTCGCCCACCAGGTCGGCGAACGGCTCCAGCTCCGCCGCCCGCGGGGTGGCGACGGTGAGCGCCGGCAGCGGCAGCCGCACCCGCAGCCCCTTGGCCTTGCGCAGCGACAGCGCCGCCGAGGCGACCGCCCGGACGTTGTCCATCGCGGAGACCCGCTCGTGGTCGGCCGGGAACTCCTCCGCGTCCGGCCAGTCGGTCAGGTGCACCGACCGCTCGCCGGTCAGCCCGCGCCAGATCTCCTCGGCGGTCAGCGGCGCCAGCGGCGCGACCACCCGGCACAGCGTCTCCAGCACCGTCGAGAGCGTGTC
>CAZSNW010000205.1:0-4825 GCA_964608245.1 uncultured Micromonosporaceae bacterium | reverse complement strand
GCACCCACAGGTGGTGCTTGACCAGCTCGGCGCGCTGCTCCTTGATGATCAGGGCCCGGGTGCGGTACTCCGGGTCCTGGTTGGCCTGGTACCTCTCGCAGATCGCCTTGATCGACTCCGCCTCGATCCGCGCCTGCGCCGGATCGTAGACGCCGCACGGCAGGTCGCAGTGGGCGTGGACGACGATGCGAGGTTTGCGACGGAGCATGAAATCCTCCACGGTTGTGCGGCGGGACCCGTCTCCCGCCTGCGACCCTACCCTTGTCCGGTATGCCCGCGGGAGGAGGTCGGCGAAGTGTTCACGGCAGTTGTCCACGGGCCGTCCATGGCGCCGACCCTCCGGCACGGTGACGCGGTGGTCGTCCGCACCGGCGTACCGGTGCGTCGGGGCGACGTGGTGGTGGCCCGGTTCCGCTCCCGCCCCGACCTGCTGGTGATCAAACGGGCGATCCGGCCGGAGGACGGCGGCTGGTGGGTACGCTCCGACAACGACCTGGTCGGCGACGACTCCCGGGTGTACGGGGTGGCCGACGTGGTGGGCCGGGTGGTGTTCCGGTACTGGCCGCGGCCGGCCCGGATCACCCGTCGGTACCTGTTGGCCGACGACGGCTCGTCGCCCGACCCCGATGTGACGACCGTCTGAGACGGCCGCGTCGTCGCGGACCGCCCGCCACGCCTGCGCCCTCCGCACCCGACGACCGCGGCACGGTCGCGGGCGTCGCGGGGTCGCAACCGCCCGTGACCGCCCACACCGGCGGATCCCGACCCGATATGCTGAGCCGGCATGTTTCCCGCGGGTCGGCACGGGTGATCCCCGTGGAGCCGCGCCGGTGCGACCACCGTCGGCCGTTCTCCACATCCAGTCGTGAGGAGCAGGAGGATGAGCTCGTTGTCCGATGACGCGGCCCGACGGGACGACCCGGTCTTCGTGGCACACCGGGGCGGCAAGCTGTCGGTCTCGCTGACCGTGCCGCTGGAGACCCAGGAGGACCTGTCCATCGCGTACACCCCCGGGGTGGCGCGGGTGTCCACGGCGATCGCCGCCGACCCGGCGCTCGTTGACACCTACACCTGGACCTCGCGGCTGGTCGCGGTGGTGACCGACGGTTCGGCCGTGCTGGGCCTGGGCGACATCGGTCCGAAGGCGGCGCTGCCGGTCATGGAGGGCAAGGCCGCGCTCTTCAAGCGGTTCGCCGGCCTGGACGCGGTGCCGATCGCCCTGGACGTCCGGGACGTCGACGAGATGGTGGCCGCGGTACGCGCGATCGCGCCCTCGTTCGGCGGCATCAACCTGGAGGACATCTCCGCCCCGCGCTGCTTCGAGCTGGAGCGCCGGCTCGACGAGACGCTGGACATCCCGGTCTTCCACGACGACCAGCACGGCACCGCGATCGTGGTGCTCGCGGCGCTGCGGAACGCGGCGCTGCTGGTGGACCGCAAGCTGTCGGACATGAAGATCGTGGTGGTCGGGGCCGGCGCGGCCGGGGTGGCGGTCACGAAGATGCTGCTGGCCGCCGGCGTCGACGCGGCCTCCCTGCTCGTCTGCGACTCCCGCGGCATCATCCACCGGGACCGTCCAGACCTGATCGGACCCGGGGCCGAGAAAGCCGCGGCCAAAGTGGAGTTCGCCCGGACGACCAACCTGGAGGGGGTCAGCGGCGGGGTGGAGGTCGCCCTCCGCGGCGCCGACGTGCTCATCAGCGTCGCCGGCGGACGGATCGAGGAGGCGGCGGTGGCCGGCATGGCGCCTCGCCCGATCGTGTTCACGCTGGCCAACCCCACGCCCGAGGTCGACCCCGAGATCGCCAAGCGGTACGCGTCGGTGGTGGCGACCGGTCGGTCCGACCTGCCCAACCAGATCAACAACGTCCTCGCGTTCCCCGGGGTCTTCCAGGGGGCGTTCGCCGCGGGCGCCCGGCGGATCACCGAGGCGATGAAGGTCGCGGCGGCCGATGCGATCGCCCGGGTGGCCGCCGAGGACCTGCGGCCGGACGCGGTGGTGCCGAGTCCGCTGGATCCGCGGGTGGTGCCCGCGGTGGCCGCGGCGGTGGCCGAGGCGGCGACGGAGTCCGCCACCGGGGCGGCTCCGCAGCCCGCGACCGGGGCCGCGCCGCAAGCCGCCTGAGGGCCGCGCCGGCCGCAGCGGATCGGCGTCCGCGGGGCCGCAGCGGATCGGCGTCGGGCGCGGCGGGGCTCCGCCGGGGGCGTACGTGTCGGTGTCCTTGACGCATCCTTGACGGCGTGCTTGCCGGTCGGCTGTCCGGTGCGCCGTCGGGCTGTTGCGGTGACCGTGCGTCTCCCTTATGTTCACGATCGTGCATGTGGTCCGGCGGGAGCTGGCGCGGGGGACCACACGTGGCCGGCGACCGGTGACGCTCACCGGCGCCGTCCACGGCGGTCGACGGGAGTGAGCATGAGGACGGAGGACCAGCGCGGTCGGCGCCCGGACGAACCGGATGACGACCCCTTCAGACCCTCGCGCGTCGGGTCGACGGAGCAGGACTTCGGCGACCATCCGCTGCAGGTCCGCGAGACCGACCACTACGTGGCCGAGTACGTCCGCAGCTTCGTGGAGAAGTGGGACGAACTCATCGACTGGAAGAAGCGCTACGAGAGCGAGGGCAGCTTCTTCATCGACCAGCTCAAGGCGCGCGGCGTCAAGCGGGTCCTCGACGTCGCCACCGGCACCGGGTTCCACTCCGTCCGCCTGGTGCAGGAGGGGTTCGAGACGGTCAGCGCCGACGGCAGCCCCGAGATGCTGGCCAAGGCGTTCGCCAACGGCCTGGCGTACGGCGGTCACATCCTGCGGGTGGTACACGCCGACTGGCGGTGGCTCAACCGGGACGTGCACGGTGAGTTCGACGCCGTCGTCTGCCTCGGCAACTCGTTCACCCACCTGTTCTCCGAGCGGGACCGGCGCAAGGCCCTGGCGGAGTTCTACGCGGCGCTGAAGCACGACGGGGTCCTGATCATCGACCACCGCAACTACGACGCGATCCTCGACCAGGGCTTCACCGGTACGCAGCGGTACTACTACTGCGGCGAGAACGTCACCGCCGAGCCGGTGTACGTCGACGAGGGGCTCGCCCGCTTCCGGTACACGTTCTCCGACGGGTCGGTCTTCCACCTCAACATGTTTCCGCTGCGCAAGGACTACGTGCGCCGGCTGCTGCGGGAGGTCGGCTTCCAGCGGGTGGAGACGTACGCCGACTTCAAGCAGACCTACCCCGGCGACGTGCCGGACTTCTACATCCACGTCGCGGAGAAGGCCTACCGGCGCAAGCGGGAGCTGGGAAGCGTGTACTCGGCGACCGCCCGCAGCGTCCGCGACTACTACAACTCCGCCGACGCGGACACCTTCTACCGCCTCATCTGGGGCGGCGAGGACATCCACATCGGCCTCTACGAGACCGAGGACGAGGACATCGCGGCCGCCAGCCGGCGGACGGTGCGGCGGATGGCCGAGAGTGCCGGTCTCGGGCCCCACACCCGGGTGCTGGACCTGGGTTCCGGCTACGGCGGCGCGGCGCGCTACCTCGCGCGTACCTACGGGTGCCCGGTGACCTGCCTGAACGTGAGCGACGTCGAGAACGAGCGCAACCGGGAACTCACCCGCGAGCAGGGCCTGGAGCACCTGGTCGAGGTGGTGGAGGGCTCGTTCGAGGACCTGCCGTTCGAGGACAGGTCCTTCCACGTGGTGTGGTCGCAGGACGCGCTCCTGCACAGCGGCGACCGTGGCCGGGTGCTCGAGGAGGCGGCCCGGGTGCTGCGGAGCGGCGGTCAGCTGATCTTCACCGACCCGATGGCCGCCGACGGGGTCCCGCAGGCCGAGCTCACCCCGATCCTTGCCCGGCTGTCGCTGGAGTCGATGGCGACCCCGTCGTTCTACCGGCGCACGCTGCTGCGGGTCGGGATGGAGGAAGTCGAGTTCGAGGACCACACGCCCCAGCTGACCCGCCACTACCGCCGGGTACTGGAGGAGCTGGAGCGTCGGGAGGCCGAGCTGGCCGGCCAGGTGAGCGCCGGCTACCGGGAGCGGATGAAGGTCGGGCTGCGGCACTGGATCGAGGGCGGCGAGGCGGGTCGCCTGGCGTGGGGGATCTTCCGTGCCCGCCGGTGACCCGTCGCCCGGTGATCCCGCCGCACGCGTGGCGGCCCCGGTCCCGGTGACGGTGATCGGCATGCGTCGTCACGGGCCGTCATGGGGACTGGTCAGGACGCGGTCGACGCGCTAGTCTGGGGAGGGTTGATGGTGAGGGCCGAGTCCGGACATCTCACCGGAAACCACACCGAACCGAGGGTCCGGCACCTTGCCGGACGCTCGGGGACATAGGAACCCGACCCCCGGTGTTGACACCTCTGCCGGGGTTGGGTAACCTCAGTGCTCGTTGCGCCCCATGAACCAACCGGGAGACCGGACGGTTTGTGGTGTGTGTCTGTTCTTTGAGAACTCGACAGGGTGTTTGGCTGGTGTTGTTTGGCTGCCTTGCCATGTTTTGTGGTGGGGTGGTTGTTGCCAGGTTTGTGTTGGAGAGTTTGATCCTGGCTCAGGACGAACGCTGGCGGCGTGCTTAACACATGCAAGTCGTGCGGAAAGGCCCCTTCGGGGGTGCTCGAGCGGCGAACGGGTGAGTAACACGTGAGTGACCTGCCCTCAGCTTTGGGATAACCCTCGGAAACGGGGGCTAATACCGGATAGGACCTTCTGGTGCATGCCGGGGGGTGGAAAGCCTTTGGGCGGCTGGGGATGGGCTCGCGGCCTATCAGCTTGTTGGTGGGGTAATGGCCTACCAAGGCGTTGACGGGTAGCCGGCCTGAGAGGGTG
>CAZSNW010000204.1:0-4866 GCA_964608245.1 uncultured Micromonosporaceae bacterium | reverse complement strand
AGTCGCTGCACACCAACTCCTACGACGAGGCGATCGCCCTGCCCACCGAGAAGGCCGCCACGCTCGCGGTACGCACCCAGCAGGTGCTGGCCCACGAGACCGACCTGACCGCCACCGTGGATCCGTTCGCCGGGTCGTACGCGGTGGAGGCGCTCACCGACCGGATCGAGTCCGAGGTGCTGGCGTTGATGGAGCGCGTCGAGTCGTTCGGCTCGGCGGTGGCCGCCATCGAGGCCGGCTTCCAGAAGCACGAGATCGAGGAGAACGCGTACCGGATCGCCCAGGAGATCGACGCCGGCACGCGGGTGGTGGTCGGAGTCAACCGGTTCACCGAGGACGGGGAGGAGCCCTACCAGCCGTTGCGGGTCGACCCGGCGATCGAGGTCGCGCAGCGGGAGCGGCTGGCGAAGCTGCGCGCGGAGCGGGACTCCGCGGCGGTGCGGGACCGGTTGGAGGACCTCAAGGCGGCCGCGGCCGGCAGCGACAACGTGCTCTACCCGATGCGGGAGGCGCTGCGGGCCCGGGCGACCGTGGGCGAGGTGTGCGACGCCCTGCGCGAGGTCTGGGGGCGCTACCAGCCGACCGACGTCTGACCGCCGCGGGTTTGGACCCGGCACCCTCTGAAGCCCCGGCATGCGGCCGTGGACTTTTCCCGCCGCCGGTGCGCATAACCGACCGGGAACGGGGAAACATCCCGTGCGCTCCGGTGGGCGTACGCGCCCGCCCGCGGTCACCCCGCGGCGGGCGTGCGCCGGTGCCGGGCGGCCCACGTCACCCCGCAGGGGTGCCGACTCGTTGGGAAAGAGAGAGGGTGTCGATCACGTCGATTACGGAGAGTGACGCCTTCGTCATGCGGCGGTACGCCACAAGCGGCCGTCACCTGGTACTCCGTGACCGTACGCGAGTCTGCGGCTACCCGTACGCGATTGCGTTGGGTTACCAGAGTGGGTCTAGGCTGTCCGAGGTTGTGCGTCCGCCAGAGGAGAACCGATCACCGTGACACGTGCGCTGTCCGCCCCCGCCGACCCGCTGTCGCGGCGGGAGGAGGCGTGGCCCGACGATCCGACCGGCGACCACGCGCCGGCCGGCATCCGACCGCTGCCCGCCGACCTCGACCGGTGGCTGTCCGGCATGCGGACGGAGCTCATCGCCATCCGCCGTCACCTGCACGCCCACCCCGAGCTGTCGCACCGGGAGCACCGCACCGCCGCGCTGGTGGTACGGGAGCTGTCCGCGGTGGGCCTGCGCCCGCGGCTGCTGCCGCAGGGCAACGGCGTGATCTGCGACGTCGGTGAGGGCGGGCCGACGGTGGCGCTGCGGGCCGACCTGGACGCGCTTCCGCTGACGGACGTCAAGGACGTGGAGTACCGCTCCACCGTGCCCGGCGCCTGCCACGCCTGCGGTCACGACGTGCACACCACGGTGCTGCTGGGCGCCGCCAAGGCGCTGGCCCGGCTCGCCGACGCGGATCTGCTGCCGGGCCGGGTGCGGCTCATCTTCCAGCCCGCCGAGGAGGCCATGCCCTCGGGCGCTCCGCTGGTCATCGACGCCGGCGGGCTCGACGGCGTCGACGCGATCTTCGCCCTGCACTGCGCCCCGCGACTCGCCACCGGCGAGGTGGGGGTGCGGTCCGGGCCGCTGACCGCGGCCACCGACAAGGTGGAGGTGACGCTGCGCGGCCCCGGCGGGCACACCGCGCGTCCGCACCTGACCGTCGACCTGGTGCACGCGCTGGGTCGGCTGGTGGTGGACGTGCCGGCGGTGCTGTCCCGGCGGATCGACCCGCGCGCCGGCCTGTCGGTGGTGTTCGGCGCGGTGCACGCCGGTGAGGCGGCCAACGCCATCCCGGCCACCGGCACCGTCCAGGGCACGGTGCGGATGCTCGACCGGGAGGCGTGGCGGTCCGCGCCGCAGCTGGTGACCCAGCTCGTGCGGGACGTGGTGGCCGCCACCGGGGCCGAGGTCACGGTCGACTACGTCCGCGGGGTGCCGCCGGTGATCAACCACCCGGCCGCCACCGAGGTGGTGGCCGCCGCCGCCCGGGCCGCGGTGGGCCACGCCCGGGTGGTCGAGGCCGACGTGAGCATGGGCGGCGAGGACTTCGCCTTCTACCTGGAGCACGTGCCGGGCGCGATGGTGCGGCTCGGCACCGGCATCGCCGGCGCCCCGCCGATGGACATCCATCAGCCGAACTTCGACGTGGACGAGCGTGCGATCGGCTACGGCGTACGCCTGATGGTGCACACCGCGCTGGAGGCGCTCACCTCCGAGGCGCTGCACCGTGGCGACGGCTGACACCGGACCGGCGTGACGGACCGGCCCGGCTGGCCGGGGCCGGTCCGTCACGCCCGCCGTCCCGCCGGATGGGCCTTCGGGAACGGACCCGCCACCGGTCGAGGGCGGGCACCGGCGGGGCGTCCGCATCCGACAGACTGTCCGGGGAAGGTCACGACGTCGACGTCACCGCCACGGAGGTCACGATGCGGCTCACGAAGTACTCCCACGCCTGCGTACGCCTGGAGAAGGACGGGCGGGTGCTGGTGATCGACCCGGGAGGCTTCACCGAGGCGGAGGCGCTCGACGGGGCCGACGCGGTGCTCATCACCCACGAGCACCCCGACCACCTCGACGTGGACAAGCTGACCCGGGCGGTGGCGGCCAACCCGCAGCTGACCGTCCACACCCACCGGGACGTGGCGGAGAAGCTCTCCGCGCTCGGCGGGGCGGTGCAGACGGTCTCCGCCGGGGAGACGTTCACCGCCGCCGGCTTCACGGTGCGCGCCTGCGGCAGCCGGCACGCGGTGATCCACCCGGACATCCCGCGGATCGCCAACCTCGGCTACCTCGTCGAGGACGCGGTGTACCACCCGGGGGACTCGGTGGACCCGGACGACCTGCCGGACGGGGTCCGGGTGGAGACGCTGTTCCTGCCGGTCAACGCGCCCTGGCTGAGGGTGGCCGACGCGGTGGAGTTCGCCCGGGCGGTCGCGCCACGGCGCGCGTACGCCCTGCACGACTTCATGCTGTCGCCCGCCGGCCTCACCGTGTACGGCAACGTGCTGACCCGACTGCTCGACCTGCCCTACGAGCGGCTGGAGCCGGGCACCACCGTCTCCTGACGGCGGCCAGCCGGCGGGCGGTCAGAACTCCGGCGACGACTCACGGGTCGGGCGGGCGCGCAGCGCCGCCACGTAGTCGGCCGGTGCGCCGGCGGCCTCGGCCGCCTTCACCAGCTCGGAGAGGTACCAGGCGGTGGGCAGCCCGCCCTCGTACCCGTTGAGCACGTAGATCCAGGCGGTGACCTCACCGTCGAGGGTCGCCACGCGTACCGTCAGCCGGCGGTAGATGCCGGCCAGGGCGCCCTCCATCCGGTCCAGGGCGGCGCGGTCGATGGGATGGACGTCGTAGAGGGCGACGAACACCCGGTCGCCCGGGGACTCGACCACGGTGGTCACCGCGCCCTCCCAGCCCAGCAGGCCCTCGCCCCCGAACGTGAGCCGCCACCCCTCCAGCCAGCCGGTGCCGGTCATGGGGGAGTGCGGGCAGTAGGCACGCATCCGACCCGGGTCGAGGTTCGAGCCGTAGGCTGCGTAGAGGCGCACGGCGACACCATAGTCCCCGGTGTCCAGGTGAGGTGGACAGGAGCTGTTGCGAATGAACCGGATCGTGATCATCGGTGGCGGCCCGGCCGGGTACGAGGCGGCGTTGGTCGCCGCCCAGCTCGGCGCGGAGGTGACGCTGGTGGAGGCGGAGGGCGCCGGTGGGGCGTGCGTGCTGCACGACTGCGTCCCCTCCAAGACCTTCATCGTCAGCTCCGAGGTGAGGACCGGCTACCGGGGCACCGAGCGGTTCGGCGTGCGCTCCGGCGGGGTGACGTCGGTGACGGTGGACGCGGTCATGGTCCACGACCGGGTACGCCGGCTGGCCGCCGCGCAGTCGCACGACATCCACACCAAGCTGGTCAAGGCCGGGGTGGAGGTGGTGATCGGACGGGGTCGGATGGGTGCGGCGCCGGTCGACCACCGCCACCCGGTGGTGGTGGCGCCGGCCGACGGCAGCGGCGAGTACGTGATCCCCGCGGACGTGGTGCTCATCGCCACCGGGGCGACGCCGCGGGTGCTGCCGACCGCGGCACCCGACGGGGAACGGATCCTCACCTGGCGGCAGATCTACGACCTGGACCGGCTGCCCGAGCACGTCGTCGTGGTCGGCTCGGGGGTGACCGGTGCCGAGTTCGCCTCCGCGTACCTCGCCATGGGCGTGCGGGTGACCCTGGTTTCCAGCCGCGACCACGTGCTGCCGCACGAGGACCCGCACGCCGCGGAGGTGATCGAGCGGGTCTTCCGGGACCGGGGGATGGTGGTGCTCAACCGGTCGCGGGCCGCCGCGGTACGCCGGCACGGCGACGAGGTGGTGGTGGAACTCACCGACGGCCGGCGGGTGGTGGGCAGCCACGCGCTCATGGCGGTGGGGTCGGTGCCCAACACCGCCTCGCTGGGGCTGGCCGAGTACGGGATCCGGCTCAAGGACAGTGGACACATCGTCGTGGACCGCGTCTCGCGGACCAACGTGCCCGGCGTCTACGCGGCCGGCGACTGCACCGGGGTGTGGCCGCTGGCGAGCGTGGCCGCGATGCAGGGGCGGATCGCGATGTGGCACGCGCTCGGCGAAGCGGTGGCGCCGCTGCGGCTGCGTACCGTGGCGGCCAACGTGTTCACCGATCCGGAGCTGGCCACGGTCGGCGTCTCCGAGGCGGACGTGGAGTCCGGTGCGGTCCAGGCCCGCCGGGTGATGCTGCCGCTGGCGGGCAACCCGCGGGCCAAGATGGCCGGCCTGGAGGACGGGTTTGTCAAACTGTTCTGCCGA
>CAZSNW010000203.1:0-4899 GCA_964608245.1 uncultured Micromonosporaceae bacterium | reverse complement strand
CGGCCCGACGGCTGACGTGGCCGGGGCCGCCGGCGCGATCACGGCCGCCGGCGGGGACGGCTCGGCGCGCCGGCGGCCTCGGCGTCGTCGGCGCCGGCGCGACCGCGCCGGCGCCGACCAGCCCACCCCGGTGGCCGCGGGTGCCGTGGCGGCTTCCGCCAAGCCGGCCGGCGAGCCGTCGGACAGGCCGTAGCCTGGGGACATGCCCGCCCGCCCGAACCGTCCCGGCACCGGCCGCCCGGCGACGGGCCGGTTCACCGCCGCGCCGTCGCTGCGCTGGCCGGCACGGGCGCGTCTTGCGACCGGGTCGCGGTTCGACGGCGTACCCGGGTTCCACGACCGGCTCACCAGTCCGCTGCCCACCGTCCGGGAGGTCGTGCGCATGCTCTCCGAGCTGCGCCGCACCCCCGACCGCCGACGGGAGGCCGGCGCCGTGCCGGTCCGGGTGGGCACGCAGACCCCGCCACCCGCGCCGCCCGGCCGGGTGTCGGTCACCTGGGTCGGGCACGCCACGTTCCTGCTGCGGTTCGGTACGCGTACCGTGCTGACCGACCCGGTCTGGTCCCGGCGCATCCCCGGGGTGCCGCCCCGGCTCACCCCGGTCGGCCTGTCGTGGCGGGCGCTGCCACCGGTGGACGCGGTGGTGATCAGCCACAACCACTACGACCACCTGGACGCGGCAACCGTGCGGCGGCTGCCCCGCGGCACCCCGGTGCTCGTCCCGGCCAAGCTCGGGCCCTGGTTCACCCGGCGCGGCTTCACCGAGGTGGTGGAGCTCGACTGGTGGGAGGAGCACGGGCGCGACGGGCTGCGGTTCATGTTCGTCCCGGCACACCACTGGAGCCGGCGCGGTCTGCTCGACACCTGCCGCAGCCTGTGGGGCGGATGGGTGATCTCGGCCGAACCCGGGCCGACCGTCTACTTCGCCGGGGACACCGGCTACGGGCCGTTCTTCGCCCAGATCGGCGCCCGCCACCGGCGCATCGACCTGGCGCTGATGCCGGTCGGGGCGTACCAGCCGGAGTGGTTCATGCGGCCGATGCACCTCAACCCGGAGGAGGCGGTCCGGGCCTGCGACGACCTGGGGGCGCGGCGGATGGCCACCATGCACTGGGGGACGTTCCTGCTGTCCGGGGAGCCGGTCGCCGAGCCGCGCGAGCGGGCCGTCCGGGCGTGGACCGCCGCCGGCCGCGACCGGGAGGACCTGTGGGACCTGGCCGTCGGCGAGACGAGACTGCTGTGACCGGGTGGTACGCGCGGACCGGGAGGTGAGGCGGGTGGCGACCGCGGGCCGGACGTTCGCCGACGTCCAGGACGAGATCCGCAAACTGCTGCTGGATCCCGACCGGCTGGTGCGGGCGATCGCCGCCGGCCGCCGGCGCGGCGCCACGCCGTCGGTGACCCGCGCCGAGCTGCGACCGGTGACGCTGTCGGCCGGGCGGCACCTGCAGGTGGTCACCACCGCGGCAGACGGCGGGCCGCGTCCGGTGACCCGCAACCTGCCCTACGGTGAGCCGGCCGAGCAGGAGGTGGCGCGGCTGCTCGCCGAGCCGTTCGGCTCCTGGCGGGTGGAGACGGCCGAGGTGACCCTCCAGGTACGGGTGCCGCGCGCCGCCACGGTGCACGTGCACCGGGGGCCGGGGGTGGCGCCCGGTGACGACCGGCACGACCGGGCACCGGTCCACCTGCTCGACCCCGGCGACCCGCTGTACGACGTGATCGGCGGCAGCGCGGCCAAGCGGCGGCAGGTGGACGCGTTCCTGCGGGCACTGGAGGCGACCCTGCCGGCCGACCCCGCCGACCTGCCGCAGCCGCTGCGGATCGCCGACCTCGGCTGCGGCAACGCGTACCTCACGTTCGCCGCCTACCGGTGGCTGACCGCCTCCCGCGGTCTGGACGTCCGGCTGGTCGGCGTGGACGTGCGGACCGACCAGCGGGAACGGAACACCGCGCTGGCGAAGCGGTTGGGCTGGTCGGACCGGGTGTCGTTCGTCGCCGCCGGGATCGCCGACGTGGAGCTACCGGAGCCGCCGGACGTGGTGCTGGCGCTGCACGCCTGCGACACCGCCACCGACGAGGCGCTGGCCCGGGCGGTCGGCTGGCGCTCCCGGTGGGTGCTGGCGGCCCCCTGCTGCCACCACGACCTCGCCGCCCAGCTGCGCAAGGCGTCCCCGCCCGGGCCGTACCGCGCGCTGGTGCGCCACGGCATCCTGCGGGAACGCTTCGCCGACGTGCTCACCGACGCGCTGCGGGCCGCCCTGCTGCGGCTGCACGGCTACCGGGTGGAGGTGGTGGAGTTCGTCGACTCCCGGCACACCCCGCGCAACGTGCTGCTGCGCGCCGCGTACACCGGGGTGGCGCCCACCGTCGCGCAGCGGCGCGAGTACGACGAACTGGTGGCCGCCTGGTCGGTCACCCCGTACCTGGCCCGGCGGCTGCCGGACGCGTGACCGTGGCGGCCGGCGAGCGGCCGGGCCGAGGGTCAGGCGGTCGACCCCTCGTCGGTGCCCCGCCGGTCGTTGGCGACCGCCCCGTTGCCGTCGAGCACCAGCACCCGGGCGTGGATCTGGGTGCGCTGCTGCAGCGCCGCCCGCAACGCCCGGTGCAGCCCGTCCTCCAGGTACAGCCGGCCCTGCCACTCCACGACGTGGGGGAACAGGTCGCCGTAGAAGGTCGAGTCGTCGGCGAGCAGCCGGTCCAGCGCCAGCTCCCGCTTGGTGGTGGTGAGCTGGTCCAGCCGCACGATGCGGGGCGGAATCCGCACCCAGTCACGCGGCTTGAGACCGTGATCCGGGTAGGGACGCTCACCCAGCACCGCCTTGAACACCACGCGACTCGACCCCCTCCCCCCGACGATGTGTGACGGCGGCCCTACCAGCCTAACGGCCGGTACGTCCCCACCTCCCCCGGTGGACGACCTCGTCGACCCCGCGGCGGCCGCGGGCCAGCGACGGTGACCGCCAGTCCTTGGCAGGGTAGCCGACCGTCACAGCCCCGATCGGGGTGTACGCCTCGGGCACCCCGAACGCCTCCCGGTAGCCGTCGGTCCTCTCCGGCGGGATGCCGAAGAAGCAGGCGCCCAGCCCTTCGTCGACCGCGGTCAGCAGCATGAGCAGGGTGGCCATGCCGGTGTCGATGTGCCAGTACGGCACCGGCCAGCGCGACTCGTCCCGGTCGGTCCACCCCTTGTCCGGCTCGGCGTACCGGTCCAGGTACCCGTCCTTGTGCGAGTGCGGCACGATGATCAACGGCGCCGTCCGCATACCGGTGAGCCAGCGGGTGTCCGGGTCCCCGGTGGTCGTCACCTCCCAGAACAGGTCCCGGTCGGCCTGCTCCTCCAACACCAGGAACGCCCAGCCCTGGCTGAACCCGGCGCTCGGCGCCCGGATCGCGTGCTGCAGCAACCGCTCCCGCACCTCCGGCGGCACCGGCCGGGTCGGGTCGTAGGTGCGCACCATCCTGCGGCGGCGCACCACGTCGGCGAACTCCATACCGCCATCCTCCCGGTTGTCGGCAAATGCGCGGTTCGGCCGCCCGGTCAGGGCGCGAGCCGCTCCACCACCCAGCCGTCCGGCTCCTGCCTGCGGAACCGCAGCCGGTCGTGCATCCGGTCGGCCCGCCCCTGCCAGAACTCGACCGACAGCGGCGACACCCGCAGCCCGCCCCAGAACGGCGGCGTCGGAACCGGGCGACCGGCGAACCGTTCGGCCACCCGGGCGTACGCCTCCTCCAGCTCCGCGCGGGAGGCCACCGGCTGCGACTGGCGGCTCGCCCAGGCGCCGAGCTGCGAGCCCCGCGGGCGGCTGGCGAAGTACGCGTCGACCTCCGCCCGGTCGGCCAGCGGCGCGATCGTGCCGCATACCACCACCTGGCGGCGCCGGGCCGGCCAGTGGAACACCAGGCTCGCATACGGGTTGGCCAGCGCCTCGGTGGCCTTGCGGGAACCCAGGTTGGTGAACAGGACGAAACCGCGCTCGTCGACCCGCTTGAGCAGCACCGTCCGGGCGCTCGGCCGACCGGCCGCGTCCGCGGTGGCCAACGTCATCGCGTTGGGCTCCGGCGTACCGGCGGCGATCTCCTCCGACAGCCAGGCGCGGAACTGGGTGAGCCAGTCGGGCGCCAGGGTGTCCTCCGACAGCGTCGGCGTGCCGCAATAGTCCGCCCGCAGGTTCGTCAGGTCAGGTGTGTCGCGGTCCACACCACCATCCTCGCCCGCAGGTCGGACCGGGCGACCGGCCGGTCCCGGTACGCGGACGGACGGGGCGGGGCATTTTGCCGGCGACCGGGTACGGGGCAGGATGGAGGAAGCGGTGCCGGATCGGGCCGTGACCGGCCCGGGACCAGCGATCCAGGAGCGTGCCATGGACGACTTCCGACCCGGCCTGGAGGGCGTGGTCGCCTTCGAGACCGAGATCGCCGAGCCGGACCGGCAGGGCGGCGCGCTGCGCTACCGGGGCGTCGACATCGAGGATCTGATCGGCCGGGTGTCGTACGCCAACGTGTGGGCCCTGCTGGTCGACGGCGAGTTCGGGCCCGGGCTGCCGCCGGCCGAGCCGTTCCCGGTGCCGGTGCACTCCGGTGACGTGCGGGTGGACGTGCAGTCGGCGGTGGCGATGCTCGCGCCGTACTACGGTCTGCGCCCGCTGCTGGACATCTCCGACCAGCAGGCCCGCGAGGACCTGGCCCGGGTGTCGGTGACCGCGCTGAGCTTCGTGGCGCAGGCCGCCCGGGGGCTGGGGCTGCCGGCGGTACCCCAGCGGGAGGTCGACAAGGCCCGGACGATCACCGAACGGTTCATGATCCGCTGGCGCGGCGAGCCGGACCCCCGGCACGTGCAGGCGGTCGACGCGTACTTCATCTCCGCCGCCGAGCACGGCATGAACGCCTCCACCTTCACCG
>CAZSNW010000202.1:0-4905 GCA_964608245.1 uncultured Micromonosporaceae bacterium | reverse complement strand
TGAGGAACTCGACGTTGGTCTTGGTCTCCTTCAGCCGGTCCAGCAGCAGATCCAGCGCCGCCTGCGACTCCAGCGAGTGGAGCACCCGGCGGAGCTTGTAGATGATCGCCAGCTCGTCCGGGGCCAGCAGGAGCTCCTCCTTGCGGGTACCGGACGGGTGGATGTCGATGGCCGGGAACACCCGCCGGTCGGCGATCTTGCGGTCGAGCTTGAGTTCGGCGTTACCGGTCGCCTTGAACTCCTCGAAGATCACCGTGTCCATCACCGACCCGGTCTCCACCAGGGCGGTGGCGATGATCGTCAACGAGCCGCCGTTCTCGATGTTGCGGGCCGCGCCCAGGAACCGCTTCGGCGGGTAGAGCGCGGTCGCGTCGATACCACCGGACATGATCCGGCCGGTCGCCGGGGTGGCGTTGTTGTACGCCCGCCCGAGCCGGGTGATCGAGTCGAGCAGCACCACGACGTCCAGGCCCAGCTCCACCAGCCGCTTGGCGCGCTCGATCGACAGCTCCGCCACCGAGATGTGGTCCGTCGGCGGCCGGTCGAAGGTGGACGAGATCACCTCGCCCTTGACCGACCGCTGCATGTCGGTGACCTCTTCAGGGCGCTCGTCGACCAGCACCACCATCAGGTGGCACTCCGGGTTGTTGGTCGTGATCGCGTTGGCGATGTTCTGCAGGACGGTGGTCTTACCGGCCTTGGGCGGGGAGACGATCAGCGCCCGGGAGCCCTTGCCGATCGGCATGATCAGGTCGATGACCCGGGTGGTGAGGTTGTGCGGCTCGGTCTCCAGGCGCAGCCGCTCCATCGGGTACAGCGGCGTCAGCTTGTAGAACTCCGGCCGCCGCTTCGCCTCCTCCGGATCCATGCCGTTGATGGAGTCCAGCCGGACCAGCGGGTTGTACTTGTCGCGGCGACCCTCGTTGTTCTCCCGGTTGGCCCGCACCACCCCGGTGACCGCGTCCCCGCGCCGCAGACCGTACTTGCGGATCTGGGCCATGGAGACGTAGACGTCGTTGGGCCCGGGCAGGTAGCCGCTGGTGCGGATGAACGCGTAGTTGTCCAGCACGTCCAGGATGCCGGCCACCGGGACGAGCACGTCCTCTTCGGACACCTGGGGCTCGCCCTCGCCACCGGCGACGGCCGCCCCGCGCTCCCCGCGGCCCCGGCGACGGTCCCGGTAACGGCTGCGGCGGCTGCGGCGGCCACCACCCTCGCCGCCGCCGTCGTCACCGCGGCCGCGGTCGTCGCCACGACCCGACCGAGCCGACTGCTCGCTCGCCTGACCGTCGCCGTCACCACCCGCGGTGTCGGTCGCCTGCCCGGCGGCGCCGGCAGCCGGCGCAGGGTCGGCCGCGGCCGGCGCGGCGTCCGCCACCGCCGGCGCGCCACCGGCCGCCTCACCGGCCGACGGGGCCTCGGCACGGGCACCGGCGTCGCCCCCGGCGCCGTCGCCGGAGCGGTCCCCACCGTCGTCCGAACGGGCGCCGCGCCCCCCGGACCGGGCGGCACCACCGGCCGGAGCAGCGGCGCCTCCGGCGTCCACCGCAGCCGCCGGCGCAGAGGCGCCCGACGTGGCCCCGCCGTTGCCGGTGCCGTCCGAGGCCGTCGCAGCAGCCGCCGGCACCTCGGCGCGTACCTCGGCGCGGCCCTCCGCCGCCGCGGCCACCACCGGCCGCGACCGGGCGGCATTCGCCGCCTGGTGCTCCTTGATCGCGGCGATCAGGTCACTCTTGCGCATGCGCGTCGCGCCGCTGATGCCCAGCGACGAGGCGAGTCGCTGGAGTTCCGGCAACAGCATCGCCGACAGACCGCGGTTGGTACGTGCGTCGTCTGCGCCGTGAGGGGCACCCGGCGCGGCATCGGTGGTCTCGCTCAATGCTTTCCTTCCCTCGAAGAGTCGGCGACCCGGGAATGATCCTGGGAGTTGCCCGCGTGCACCTGCCCGGCGACGCGGATAGATGGCACGGCGACAACCGTCGGTGGTGACCGCGGCCGAGGCGCGCTGCTGGTGGGGGCGTGACCGGTCGGCCGCCGACAGGTTTCCGGGGTGTGCGGTGCGGGACGCGCAGCAGGTCCGCAGATCGCATTGCTCTTGCGGCTGTGCTGCCCGTAGCGTAACCAACCGGATCCGGCCGGGGCAACACCGCCGGTCGGGGCGTGTCACGTGACTCGCGCCGTCATCGCCCCCAGTCTACCCGGGCCCGGCGGCCCGTCCGACGGCCACGGTGGCGCCGGTGGGATCCACCGTCACCGCGCGGCGGGCGAACCCGGCCACCTCGGCCGCTGCCGACAGCTCCGGCGGCACCGGGGAGAGGGCGAGCACGGACGGCCCGGCGCCGCTGACCACCGCGGCCACCCCCGCGGCACGCAGCCGGTGCACCAGCGCGGCCGTCTCCGGCATCCCGGTCGCGCGGTACCGCTGGTGCAGGCGGTCCTCGGTGGCGTCGAAGAGGTGCTCCGGGGCGTGGGTCAAGGCGTGGACCAGCAGGGCCACCCGGCCGGCCGCGTGCGCCGCGTCCGCGTGCGGCACCTGCTCGGGCAGCGCGGCCCGCGCCGCCTCGGTCAGGCCGCGGACCGCCGGGACGAACACCACCGGGTTCAGCCCCGCCACCGGGGTCAGGCGGACCGCGCGCGGCCGGTCGTCGGTCCACCAGGCGACCGTCAGGCCCCCGAGCAGGCAGGCGGCGACGTTGTCCGGGTGGCCCTCCAGGCGGCAGGCCAGCTGCAGCACCGCGGCGTCGTCGAGGGCCGCCGCGCCGTCGGCGACCAGCGCCCGGGCGGCCAGGATGCCGGCCACCACCGCGGCCGCCGACGACCCCAGCCCGCGCGCCTGCGGGATCCGGTTGCGGCAGGCCACCCGCAGCCCGGGCGGCTGGACACCCAGCGTCTCGAAGGTCGCCCGCATCGCGCGTACCACCAGGTGACGCTCGTCCCGGGGCAGGTCGTCGGCGCCCTCGCCGGTCACCGAGACCTCCAGCCCCTCGCCGGTGACCTCCGCCACCACCTCGTCGTGCCACGCCAGCGCGAGCCCCAGCGCGTCGAACCCCGGCCCCAGGTTGGCGCTGGTGGCCGGGGCCTGCACCCGGACCGGCCCGGACAGGAAACGCACCGGCCGAGCCTAACCGTCCGCCGACGCCGCGGCCCGGTCGGCCGCTCCGCAACCGGTCAGCCGGTCGCCGCCGGCGCCTGCCCGGCGAGCTGGAACCGGCGGGCCACCAGCCACCAGCCCAGCGCGTACACCAGGGTGGCCGAGGCGCAGGCGGCGACGAGGATCCGCACGTCCACCACGTCCACCAGCTGGCCCACGACCAGGACGCTGAGGGAGATCGCCAGAGTGGCGATCATCATGTCGGTGGCGAAGATCCGGCCGCGTAGCTCGTCCGGCACCTCCAGCTGCAACGCGTAGTTGCTCATCACCCAGTTGCCGCCGCCGGCCAGGTGGGCCACCACCACGAGCACCAGGGTGAGCGCCAGCCACGGCGAGACCGCCACCCCGAGGTACGCGACCCCGTAGGAGGCCATCGACAGCGCCAGTCCGGGCAGCAGCCACCGGTGCCGCAGCAGCAGCCGGCGCAGCAGGAACGGGCCGACCAGCGCTCCCAGCCCGCGGGCGGCGAACAGCGCGCCCAGCCCCACCGAGCCGGCGCCGAAGCCGGCCGCGAGCAGCGGGAACGCGCCGAGCACCCCGTTGCCGACGCCGACCGCCGACTTGACCGTGACCAGCGACAGCACCCGCGGGTGGGCGCGCAGGTAGGCCAGGGACTCCCGCAGCGCCTGCCGCGCCGGGGCCGGCCGCCGCCGGCGTTCGCTCTGCATGGGCCGCTGGATCCGCCACACCAGCCAGGTCGCCGCGAGCAGGCACACCACCGCGACGAGGAAGCAGACGTACGGCCCGACCAGGTCGCTGAGCAACCCACCGAGCGAGGCGCCGACCACGACCATGGTGCCCCAGGCGCTGCCGGCCAGGGCGTTGGCCGCCGACAGGTCCTCCACGGGCACCAGGTTCGGCAGGGCCGCCTGCGCCGCCGGGGTGTAGAACGCCTTCGCCGCCCCCAGGACCGCGATCGCCACCGGGCCCAGCCACACCATGGCCGGGGAGCGGACGGCGAGCAGCAGCGTCACCGCGAGCACCGAAACCAGGCTGGTGACCACGAGGATCCGCCGCCGGTCCAACCGGTCGGCCACCGTCCCCGCGTACGGCAGCAGCACCGCCGAGGCCAGGGTGTCCACCGCCAGCGCCAGGCTGCTCCACCGCCCCTCACCGGTGAGCTCCAACAGCAGGGACATCAGGGGCACCACGGTGAACCAGTCGCCCCCGAAGACCACCAGTTCGGCGAGGAACAGCCGGCGGAAGTCACGGTGACGGAAGAAGACCTGGAGAACAGGCGGCACGAAGCCTGAGACTACCGACCGTCAGGCCAGGCCCAGCGCACCGGCGACCGCGGCCGGGTCCGGCGGCAGGGTCAGCGGCGCCGGCGAGGTGGAGACCGCCCAGTCCGGGTCCTTCAGCCCGTTGCCGGTCAGCGTGCACACCACGGTCGCACCGCGCGGCACCAGGCCCTCGGCGGCCGAGGCGAGCAGGCCCGCCACGGAAGCCGCGCTGCCCAGCTCCACGAACACCCCCACCTCCCGGGCCAGCAGCCGGTACGCGGCGAGGATCTGCCGGTCGGTGACCGCGGCGATCAGCCCGCCGGACTCGTCCCGGGCGCGCTCGGCGCGGTGCCAGGAGGCCGGGTTGCCGATCCGGATCGCGGTGGCGATGGTCCGCGGGTCCCGGACCACCTCGCCGCGGACGATCGGCGCCGCCCCGGCCGCCTGGTAGCCGAACATGCGTGGCCGCTTCGACGCCCGGCCCGCCTCCGCCTCGGCGGTGTAGCCCATCCAGTACGCGGTGATTATGCC
>CAZSNW010000201.1:0-4958 GCA_964608245.1 uncultured Micromonosporaceae bacterium | reverse complement strand
CAGCGGCGCCGGTACCCCGAGCACCAGCCTGCCGAGGTTGACCGGGTGCAGCCCGTCGGCGTCCTTGGCCGGGTCGACGGCGGCCAGCACCTCCTGCTCGTCCAACCCGGCCGGCAGCGGCAGCTGGACGAGGAACCCGGTGCAGGCCGGGTCGGCGTTGAGCTCGGCCACCGCCGCGAGCACCTCCTGCTGGGTGGCGGTGGCGGGCAGCTCGCGCCGGATCGAGGCGATGCCCACCTCGGCGCAGTCGCGGTGTTTGCCGGCCACGTAGGAGCGGGAGGCCGGGTCGTCCCCGACCAGCAGCGTGCCGAGACCGGGCGCGGGGTGCCCGGCGGCGACCAGGGCCGCCACCCGCGCCCGCAGGTCCTCCTTGACGGCGGCCGCGACCGCCGTACCGTCCAGAATCGTCGCGCTCACCGTCTGATCCTTTCACCCGGGCCGGGCGGCCGGTGTCAGTGGTGGAAGTGACGGGCGCCGGTCAGGTACATGGTGATGCCGGCCTCGGCCGCCACGGCGGTGACCTCGGTGTCGCGCACCGACCCGCCCGGCTGCACCACCGCGCGTACCCCGGCGTCGATGAGCACCTGCAGGCCGTCGGGGAACGGGAAGAACGCGTCGGAGGCGGCGACCGCGCCGCGGGCGCGCTCCGCGCCCGCCCGCTGCACCGCCAGCCGTGCGGCGTCCACCCGGTTGACCTGGCCCATGCCGATGCCGACCGTGGCGCCGCCGGCGGCCAGCAGGATCGCGTTGGACTTCACCGAGCGGCAGGCGCGCCAGGCGAACACCAGGTCGGCCAGGGTGTCCGGGTCGGCCGGCTCGCCGGCGACCAGCGTCCACGTCGCCGGGTCGTCGCCGGCGGCGTCCAACCGGTCCGGTGTCTGCACGAGCACGCCGCCGGAGATCCGCCGCAGCTCGCGGGACTCCGCCGCCCGCGGCGGCGCCTCGAGGATGCGCAGGCCCTTGCGACCGGCGAGCACCTCCACCGCGCCCTCCTCGTACCCGGGCGCCACGATCACCTCGGTGAAGATCTCGGCCACCTGCCGGGCCATCTCCATCGAGACCGGCCGGTTGGCGGCGATCACCCCGCCGAACGCCGAGACCGGGTCGCAGGCGTGCGCCCGCCGGTGCGCCTCGGCGACGTCGGCACCGACCGCCACCCCGCAGGGGTTGGCGTGCTTGACCACGGCGACGCAGGGTTCGTCGAAGTCGTGGACGGTCCGCCAGGCGGCGTCGGCGTCGACGTAGTTGTTGTACGACATGGCCTTGCCGGACAGCTGCCGCGCGCCGGCCAGCCCGCTCGGCCCGCCCGGGTCGGCGTACAACGCGGCGGCCTGGTGCGGGTTCTCCCCGTAGCGGAGCACCTCCACCAGGTGGGCCGCGGTGCCGAGAAACGACGGCCACGCCACACCGGCCTCGTCCGCCTCCGGCGGTGCGAGCGTCTGCGCGGCCCAGCTCGCCACCGCCAGGTCGTACTCCGCGGTGAGGGCGAAGGCCCGGGCGGCGAGCCGGCGCCGCTCGGCCAGCGTGAACCCGCCCTCGGCGAGTGCCCGCCGCACCAGCGGGTAGTCCTCCGGCGAGGTGACGACCGCGACCGCGGCGTGGTTCTTGGCGGCGGCGCGCACCATCGCCGGTCCGCCGATGTCGATCTGCTCCACGCACTCGTGGAGCCCGGCGCCGGCGGCGACCGTCTCCCGGAACGGGTACAGGTTGCACACCAGCAGGTCGAACGTGGCGATGCCGAGCTCGGCCAGCTGCGCGGCGTGGGCGGGGCGGTCCGGGTCGCCGAGCAGGCCGGCGTGCACCCGCGGGTGCAGGGTCTTGACCCGCCCGTCCAGGCACTCCGGGAAGCCGGTCAACGTCTCCACGCGTACCACCGGTACGCCGGCCGTCTCGACCATGGCCGCGGTGGATCCGGTGGAGACGATCTCCACCCCCGCGGCGTGCAGGTCGCGCGCCAGCTCGACCAGCCCGGTCTTGTCCGAGACGCTGACCAGCGCCCGCCGGATCGGCCGCCGCCCGTCGGCCGCCGTCGGCTCACGGTCGCTCACGGGATCGTCACCTTCCTTCCCTGCACCGTCCACCCGTCGCGGACCATCCGCCCGACACAGTCCACCAGCTGCGCCCGTTCGGCCTCTTTGACCCGCTCGGTGAGGGTCTCCACGGAGTCGTCGTCGTGCACCGGTACCGCCACCTGGGCCACGATCGGACCGGTGTCCACCCCCTCGTCGACGATGAACAGGGTGGCGCCGGTGATCTTAACCCCGTACGCGAGCGCGTCCCGCGGCGCGTGGAGACCGGGGAAGGCGGGCAGCAACGAGTTGTGGGTGTTGAGCACCCGACCCTGGAACCGTTCCAGGAAGGCCCGCCCGACCAGCCGCCGGAAGCCCAACAGCAGCACCAGGTCGGGGTCGAACCCGGCGACCCGGTCGGTCAGCGCCCGGTCCCAGGCGTCCCGGTCGGGGTGGTCCTCCGGTCGCACCACGAACGTGGGCAACCCGGCCTCGCTGGCGTGTGCCAGTCCTACGGCCTTAGGGCGGTCGGCGCCCACCGCCACCAGCTGAGCCCCGTAGGACGGGTCCCGGCAGGCCTCCATCATCGCCAGCATGTTGGTGCCGGCACCGGACACCAGTGCCACAAGACGTGCGCTCACGCAGGCACCCTACCCGGAGGTGCCCGCCCGGCCAGGATCAGATGGCCAGGTGGGCGACATCCAGGGCCAATTGGCCCCAGCTGCGTGAGACAACCGCCGAGATCAGGTAACCTGCCGACGTTTCGCATCCACCGACGAAACACAACCGTCGAGTAAGGAGCACGCCCAATGCAACCAACTCAGCCCCCCGGGGCGACACCGCCCGCGGGCCAGCAGCCGGCCAACGGCATGGGCATCGCGTCGATGATCCTCGGGATCGTGTCGATCCCCCTGGTCTGCTGCTTCTCCATCGGCGTGGTGACCGGGATCGTCGCCATCGTGCTCGGCTTCATCGGCAAGGCGAAGGCCGACCGTGGTGAGGCGACCAACCGGGGCATGGCGATCGCCGGTATCGTCTGCGGTTTCGTCGCGGTCGGACTGGCGATCCTGTTCTTCGTGCTCTACCTCGTGGGCTCCGTGAACTACTCCTGGAACTTCGAGGACATGACGAACAACTGAGCCCCTGGCGACCGGGTGGGGACGGGCGCCGGTCGGCGCCCGCCCCCACCCGTCACCGTCGCGGCCGGGCGCCGGCCAACGCCCCGAGCAGTGTGCCCGGGGTGACCAGCACCAGGGACGCCGCCGCCACCTGCCAGCCCACCGGCCCCATGACGGCGAGCCGACCCGCGCCCAACGGTCCGGCGGACAGGTACGCCGCACCCCCCAGCAGCACCGCCGCCACGACACCGGCCAGCAGCCCGGCCGCCGCCGCGGTCCCCCAACCCCCCACCGGTTCCCGCGAGCGGGCGACGAGCGCCGCGGTCAGACCGGCCGCGGTCGGTACCGCGAGCAGCGCGGCGCCGAGCCCCGGCAGGGCGGTGTCCGGCAGACCCGCCAGCACCGGCACCGCCGGCAGCGGCCCCAGCACCACCTCGCTGCTGCGGACCACCGTGTCCGTGCCGACCACGAACCCCGGTCCCGTCAGGTACGCGACCGCCCAGACGGTGAGGTTCGGCGCGTACGCCAGGCACAGCAGCACCAGACCCGCCTGGCCGGCCACGTCGGTGCGGTAGACGGCGAACCCCTCGGCGACACCGCTGCCGTCGGCCGCCACCGCCACCCCGGCGGCCACCGCGCCGGCCGCCAGCACCAGCAGCGCGGCCGTGACACCGGTCCGCACACCGAGCCGGAGGACCGGGGCCGCGCGCCCCGCCACCATCGGACCCACCCCGGTCGCCCGCACCGACCCGGTGAAGGCGACGACCGTGCCGAAGGCGGCCAGCACCGCACCGGCGCGCAGCGGCGGCACCCACCAACCGGTGCCCGCCGCGGCCGCGGTCACCAGCACCCCGATCACGCCGTACGCCAGGCCGGGGGCGACCGCGGCGAGCACCGCCGCCCGCCAGGACCGGCTGTGGCGGGCACCGAGCGCCCGGGTCACGTGCACGCCGGCCCTCGACAGCCGCCAGGCGGCCAGTGCGGTGACCGCGAGCGGGACCAGCCCCACCACGCCGTCACCCACCTGCAGGCGTACCCCGTGCGCGAGCAGCCACCCAGCGACGGCCAGCCGGACCGAGGGTCCCGGCGCCGTCTCCCCGCTCGCCAGGCGCAGCAGCACCACCGCCACGACCACCGGCGCCAGCGAGACCACGGCGGCGGTGCCGGCGGCCACCGTCGCCGCCAGCGGCAGCGGTGCCCGCGCCGGCCGTGCCCCGGCCCGGGACTCGTCGCGGAGGGTCATGCCTCACTCTCGCACGGGAACCGGTCGGGGCGCCGCACCCGTACCGCACGACACGCTCCCCGCGTGCCGCGCCTCGACCCGTGGGCCGTGGCGGCCCGCGGGCGGGGGGGCGGCGCGGCGGGCGCGCCCCGGGGCGGGGGGCGCCGCGGGTTGCCGCCCCTCCACCCGTGGGCGGTCGCGCCCGGCGTCCGGTCGTCCGCCCGCGGGGCGCGACGCGTGTCCGTGGACGCCGGCGTCGTCAGGCGCGGCGCATCACTTCGCGCATCAGCTGCGCCGCCTCGGTGGGCGTACGGCCCACCCGTACCCCGACCGCCTCCAGCGCCGCCTTCTTGGCCTCGGCGGTGCCGGAGGAGCCGGAGATGATGGCGCCGGCGTGCCCCATGGTCTTGCCGGGCGGCGCGGTGAAGCCGGCGATGTAGCCGACCACCGGCTTGGTGACGTGGTCGCGGATGAACTCGGCGGCGCGCTCCTCGGCGTCCCCGCCGATCTCACCGATCATCACGATCGCGTCGGTGTCCGGGTCCTCCTGGAAGGCGGCCAGCGCGTCGATGTGGGTGGTGCCGATGACCGGGTCGCCGCCGATGCCGA
>CAZSNW010000200.1:0-4981 GCA_964608245.1 uncultured Micromonosporaceae bacterium | reverse complement strand
GCTCCAGGCGGATGGCGCCGGCGCTGGTGTACAGGGTCGCGGTCGTGGCGGCCACAGGGCCCTCCTCTGTGGAGACGTTCGGTCGATGTCGGGTGAATCCTCCCATCTACGCCGTTTCAACGGCGCGGCGGGGCGGGACCGGGAAAGATGGCAACGAAAAGTATCCGAACCACTACAGTACGTTCATGCCGGTCGGCACCCCGAGGAGGTGGGGACCTTGATGCGTATGAGGCGGGCCAGCCCGCGTAGCCGCGCCGAGCTCATCCGGTCGGAGCTGAACGAGAGCATGATCCACGCCCGCCGCGCCGCCGAACACGCGGCCAGCGGGATGCGCGCGGCCAGGGCGCAGATGGCGCCGGCCGCCGAACGCGCCCGGATGGCGGCCATGCAGCGGTGGATGGCGTCCAACGAGGCCGAGAACGGACCCGGGCGGCGGATGGCCGAGCGCTTCTCGCGGCGGCGCGAGAAGAAGGGCGTCCGCTGGTCGCGCCTGCTCCTGCTGCTCGGCGGCGGGATCGCCGCGGGCGCGGTGGCCGCGGCGATGCGCCGTCGTAAGGAGCAGGAGGAGCAGTTCGCTGAAGCGACCGAGCCCATGAGCGGTATGCGGGAGCCGACCGGACCGGGGCCGATGCCGACGGGCGGCAGGATGCCGGAGCACGGTGGACCGGCCGGGACCGCCGTACGCCCGTCGCGGCCGCCGGCGGGGATGCCGGGTGAGACGTCGGGCCGGCGGGAGACCGGGGGGTCCACCCAGCGGCCGGGCGGCCCCCGGCCCTGACGGGGCGTCCGCGGCCTGGGGTCGCACGGCCGTCCGTCGCTGACCTAACGGCCGACGCAGGCCGGCCGACCGGTGTCCGGTGGTGGCCGACAGCTGATACCACCCGCCGTAACACGAACGCACAGTGGAAAGTGGGCGCCGGGTGGACCGACCGCTTCGGGGGGTGGGGGGTGCGAACGGCCCACCCGGCGCCGGTTGGGGGGCGGGTGTCATGTCCCGTGCGACGTCGTCCGCAGGCGATGTCGCTGTCGGTATTGTGATCCATCACCTACCGAGTTGGGAACCCCTAGACCGGAAATGGGTGGGATTCTGCTCTGTGCTCGGCTCGGAATAACCGACAAGTCCGCAATATCAGTCGACGACCGGGTTCGGGCCGCGTCCGCTGGCCGCTCCGGGTGACCGTCGTCAGGCCGCGCGCGTCACCGCCGCGACCGCGTCGGCCAGCCGCCGCACACCCTCCTCGATCCGGTCCTCGGTGACCGCCGAGTACGCCAGCCGGAGCGCCCCTTCGCCGCCGGACAGCAGGAAGTCGTCCCCGCGGACCACGGCCACGCCGCGCTCGGCCGCCGCCTCGGTCACCTCGGCCGCCCCCGCCCCCGGCGGCAGCTGCAGCCACAGGAAGTAGCCGCCGTCGGGTTCGGTGAACCGGGACTCCGGCAGGTGGGTGCGCAGCGCGTCGGCGAGCAGCCGCACCCGCTTCGACAGCGCCTCGCACACCCGGGCCACCGAGCGGTCGATGTCGCCGGAGACGCAGAACTGGTGGACGATCCCCTGCGCCACCATGCCCGGCGAGATGTAGGTGCGGGTGGCGCGGGCCGACAGCCGCCGGATCAGGTCGACCGGACCGATCAGGTAACCGACCCGGACCCCGGGGCAGACGGTCTTGGTGAAGCTCGACGCGTGGACCACCCGGCCGGCGCCGTCGTCCAGCGACAGCAGCGAGGGCAGCGGCTCGCCCCGGAACCGGATCCGCGCGTACGGGTCGTCCTCGAAGATCACGAACCCGTGCGCCGCGGCCAGCTCCAGCAGGGCGCGCCGCTTGGCCAGCGACAGGGTCGCCCCGGACGGGTTCTGGAAGTTGGGGATCACGTGCACCAGGCGGGGCCGCGCCCCGCCGGCCAGCAGCCGGGCCAGCGCGTCCACGTCGATGCCGTCGGTCTCCACCGTCACCTGGTGGACCCGGGCGCCGGAGCCCACCAGCCCGGACAGGGTGCGGTCGTAGGTGGGACCCTCGACCACCACCTCGTCGCCCGGTCCGACCAGCTCGTCGAAGAGCAGGACGTCCGCCTGCAACGACCCGTTGGTCACCATCACCTGGTCGACGGCGACCCCGTGCTGCTCGGCGATCCACTCCCGCAGCGGCAGGTAGCCCGCCCCGGTGCCGTAGCCGATGATCCCGGCCGGGTCGGTGGCGAAGGCGCGGACGGCGGCCGCCGACAGCCCCGCGACGTCCACGATGTCAGGCGACGGCGCGCCACGGGCGAACGAGATGAGATCGGGCACCTGACCAGGGTAGGACCGTCGGGGTACGGTGCGGTCGTCGACGGGTGGCTCCAGTGACCGACGTCATCCGTGGCGTCACCCGACGGGGCCGCCGGTGGGCGGGTCGCGGAAGAAGCCGCGCAGCAGCGCCGCGCACTCCTCGGCGAGCACCCCGCCGTAGACCACCGGCCGGTGCGGCAGCCGCCGGTCGCGTACCACGTCCCACAGCGAGCCGACCGCGCCGGTCTTCGGCTGCCACGCCCCGAAGATCAGCGTCCCGATCCGCGCCAGCACCGTCGCGCCGGCGCACATGGTGCACGGCTCCAGGGTCACCACCAGCAGGCAGCCGTCCAGTCGCCACGTCCCGGTCACCGCCGCCGCCCGGCGTAGCGCCACCACTTCGGCGTGCGCGGTCGGGTCGCCGGTCGCCTCCCGTTCGTTGCGACCGCTGGCGAGTTCGGTGCCGTCCGGCGCGAACACCACCGCGCCGACCGGCACGTCGTCACCCGCCTCCTTGGCACCGGCCGGTCCCCGCGTACCTGCGCCGCCCGGACCGTCCGCGCGCGCGACCTCCAACGCCCGTCGCATCAGCGTCTCGCGGGCGGCGGGGTCGAGGATCACGTCTCGCGCAGCTCCTCCAGCTCGTCGCCGCAGCCGAGCGCCTGAGCCAGCTCGGCGGTCATGTCGGACGGGAGCATGCCGTTGCGGGCGCAGATGGACAGCAGTGTCGGCGCGGAGACCCCCAGGTCGGACAGCAGATCGGCGTCACCGAGCGGATCGAGGTCGGGCTGTTGAGGAACGAGCTCCCCTTCCTCGTCCTCGTCACCGGATCCCGCCCCCAGGGAGGGCGTGGTCGGCTCCAGATCCCCCAGCAGCAGTGCCCCGAGCCTCGACTCCCGCGCGAACGCCGCGTCGGAGCCGAACACCCGGAGGTCCTCCCCCTGATCGAGGCGCATGATCACCAGATAGGCGTCGTCGGCCTCGATGAACAGCAGCGACACGTCGGCCTGCGGGTCCACGTCCCGCAACCGGTCGGCCACCTCTTCGATGTCCGTCACACCGTCGAGGTCACAGTCGCTGACGGTCCAGCCGTCTCCACTCCGCACGATCGCGGTAGCAACGTAAGACACTCACCCCTGCCTCTCTGGTATCCGACCGCCATATTTCACCACAGCAGCCGGATTTCACCACAGCGGCCAGTCCCCGGTCCGTGCCCACTGCCAGGCGACCGTGGCCGCCAGCGCGGCCCAGCCGACCGCGACCGCGACCGACAGCCCCACCGCGACCCCACGGTCGCCGCGCCGCAGCAGCGCAAGGGCCGCCACCCAGGCCGCCACGCCGGCCGCCACGGTGAGCCAGGCCTGCCCGCGTACGCCGTCACCGAGCAGGGCGAACAACACCAGCCAGGCGGCGCCGGCGTACACCCCGACCAGCACGGCGCCCGGCCGCACCGGGTGGGGCTCCCGGTAGCGGGGACGCGGCGGGCCGGTGGGGTCGAGCCCGGAGGGAACCGCGGCTGCGGACACCTCTGCCACGGGCTCAGACGACGATTGCGGGGTTATATCCTGCTTATCCACTTCTTGCAGGCTACCGGCCGGCCTCCGGCCGCGCCGGTCATCCGCGCAGGTACGCCCGGCCAGACACGGGCTTTGATGTGCGAAGCTGCCCGCGTGGACATCGCGGTGATCGGCCTCGGTCTCATCGGCGGTTCCCTGCTGCGCGCGCTGGCCACCGGCGCCCACCGGCTGTGGGGTTACGACGCCGACCCGGCCGTCCGCGCGACCGCCCGCACCGCCGCCGCGCAGCTGCCCGCCGAGGCGCGGTGGCGGGTCGCCGGCGACCTGCGCACCGCGGTCGCGCACGCCGAACTGGTGGTGGTCGCCGTCCCGTACGACGCGGTCGAGGAGGTGCTGCACGGGCTGGCGTCCGCCGGGTACGCCGGCCTGGTCACCGACGTCACCTCGGTCAAGGGCCCGGTGCAGAAGATGGTGCGCGACCGGCTGCACGGTGCCCATTCGCGGCTGGCCGGCTACGTCGGCGGGCACCCCATGGCCGGCCGCGAGACCTCCGGTTTCGCCTCGGCCGACCCGGCGCTGTTCATCGGCTGCCCGTGGGCCTTGTGTCTGGAGGAGGACACCTCACTTGACGACTGGCTCACCGTCGCCGACCTGGTCACCAGGCTCGGTGCCCGGGTGGTGCCGACCACCGCCGAGGCGCACGACCGGGCGGTGGCCGCGGTCTCCCACCTGCCGCACCTGGTGGCTTCGGCGTTGGCGGCCGCGGTGGCCGACGACCCGCTGGCGTTGACCCTCGCCGCCGGTTCGTTCCGGGACGGCACCCGGGTGGCGGCCGCCCCGTCCACGCTCGTCGCGGCGATGTGTGGCGCCAACGCGCCCGCCGTGCGGGAGGCGCTGACGCGGGTCACCGGGGCGCTGGCGGAGGCGGCGGCCCTTCTGGAGGGTCCGGACGCGGTCCGGGAGCTCCGGCCGTGGCTGGAGCCGGCGGCCGCGGTACGCCGGGCCTGGCCGCCGGAGGCGGGCGCCCGCGCCCAGATGCCGGCCGACCCGGAGGCGCTGCTGCGGCTGGGGTCGATCGGCGGCTGGATCACCGCCGTGGCGGCCGACCGGCGGACGGTCAGCGCGGTGGCGCCCCGTCGGGAAGGCGGCTGATCCCGCCGGGCGGCGGCGGGTAGTGCAGCACCCGCTGGTCGGTGACCACCGC
>CAZSNW010000199.1:0-4987 GCA_964608245.1 uncultured Micromonosporaceae bacterium | reverse complement strand
GAGACCTACGCGGCCCGGATCAAGGGAAGCCCGCTAGACCTCAACTACAAGGAGTTCGAGCTGCTGAGGGTCCTCGCCCAGCACCCCGGCCGGGTCTTCCACCGCGAGCAGCTGCTGCGCGAGGTCTGGGGGTACGACTACTACGGCGGTACGCGCACCGTGGACGTGCACGTGCGGCGGCTTCGGGCCAAGCTCGGCAACGAGTACGAGTCGATGATCGGGACCGTGCGCCAGGTCGGCTACCGGCTGGTGGTGGCGCCGCCGCGCGTGCTGCCGGAGGACGAGCCGGCCCGCCCGGTGCCGGAGGACGAGGACGACCCGGCCCGTTCGTTATCGGACCGCGCGCCGTCGGAGGACGACCGGAGCACCGTGGTGGCCTGACGTGACGACCGTCACCTCACGCGGGCAGACGCTCGACCCCGGCACCGTGGACGCGGTGCTGGCGCTGGCCGACGCGGTCGCGGAGGCCGACGGCGACCCGGCGTTCGACGAGCACGCGCTGCTGCACGTGCGCCACGGCGGCGACCCGCCGGTGGTGCACCTGCTGGCCCGCGACGCCGACGGCGCCCTGGTCGGCTACGGGCACCTCGACGTCGAGGAGACGCAGTGCACCGGGCAGCTCGCCGTCCACCCGGGCGCCCGCCGCCGCGGAGTGGGGCGGATGCTGCTCGCGGAGCTGACCACGGCGGCCGCCGCCGCCGGCCGCGGGCCGCTGCGGGTGTGGGCGCACGGCGACCACCCGGCCGCCGCCGCCCTGGCGGCCGCCGCCGGGTTCCGCCGCACCCGGGTGCTGCTACGGATGCACCGTCCGCTGTCCGACCCGCTGCCCGAGCCGCAGCTGCCCGCGGGCGTGCGGCTGCGCGCGTACCAGCCGGGCGCGGACGACGAGGCGTGGCTCGCGGTCAACGCCCGGGCCTTCGCCGACCACCCGGAGCAGGGCCGCTGGACCACCGACGACCTGCGGCGCCGGCTCGCCGAGCCGTGGTTCGACGCCGCCGGGTTCCTGCTCGCCGAACGCCCCGACGGCAGCCTCGCCGGCTTCCACTGGACCAAGATCCACCCGCGGGTGCCGGGCTTGTCCGAGCACCCAATGGGCGAGATCTACGTGCTGGGCGTCGACCCGGCCGCGCACGGCACCGGGCTGGGCACCGCCCTGGCCCTGGCCGGGCTGCGGCACCTGCAACACCGCGGCGTATCCGCGGTCATCCTCTACGTGGAGGAGGACAACCACCGCGCGGTGGGCCTCTACCGGCGGCTGGGGTTCACCCGGTGGTCGGCCGACGTCGTCTACACCCTCGAGCACCCCGGGCCGGGGTGACCCGGGCCTCCGAGACCTGCTGTTCACCTGGAGTTCACCTGACGCCAGGGCGGCGGCTACCTGCCTCTCCTACCGTCAAGGGGACTGTTCGGGCCGTCCGACCGCGGCGCCGCCCGGTCGACGACGACCCGGCCCCCGACGGGAGGAGCACCACCAGGTGGAACGCACCACGCGTGCGTGGCACACCCGACTCGTCACGGTCGCAGCCGCTGCGGCGGTGCTGCTGACCGGTTGCGCCACCCCCCGCGACCGGATCGAGGGCGCCGGCGCCACCTTCCCCACCCCGCTCTACCAGGACTGGATCCACCTGTTCACCCGGGAGCACGGCGGCGACTTCCTCGTCGACTACCAGAGCATCGGCTCCGGCGGCGGCACCACCCAGTTCCTCCAGCAGACCATCGACTGGGGCACCTCCGAGCGCTACCTGCGCGACCGCGACCTGGCGGACGCGGAAGCGGCCCGCGGATGCCCGGCGATCCAGGTGCCGGTCGTCTTCGGCGCGGTGGTGGTCGCGTTCTCCGACCCGGCGCTCGACGGACTGATCCTGGACGCGGAGGTGGTCTCCGCCATCTACCGCCGGGAGATCACCAACTTCCGCGACCCCCGGATCGCCGCCCTCAACCCGGACCGGGACCTGCCCGACCGGGAGATCGTGCCGGTCCACCGCTCCGACGGCTCCGGCACCACCTCGGTCTTCACCACCTGGCTCGCCCACGAGGACCCGGTCTGGGCGCGGGAACTCGGCGCCGGCATCGAGGTCGCCTGGCCGCCGGGGACCGTGGGCGGTCCGGGCAACGAGGGCGTCTCCGTCAACGTCCGGCAGAACCCGGGTGGCATCGGCTACCTCAACCAGTCGTACGCGCAGCAGCTCGGGCTGCCGGTGGCGCGGATCGTCAACGACGACGGGTACCCGGCCTACCCCACCACCGAGGCGGCGACCGCTGCGCTGGCGCAGCTGGAGGTGCCCGACGACTTCCAGTTCGACGTCCTCGACGTGGGCGGCCAGGGCTACCCGATCATCGGCGCGGTCTGGAACTTCTACTGGGAGTGCGGCTACGACCCGCGTACCGCGGAGATGCTGCGGGAGTTCTGGACCTGGGCGGTCACCGACGGCGACGAGTCGGTGGTCGCGCTCGGCTACGTGCCGCTGCCGGACAACCTCCGGCAGCGGGTGCTGGCCGCCATCGACCGCATCGGCATCCGTGACCGGGAGGGGGCGTCGTGACCACCGACCTGCCCACCGGGCCCGACCTCGCCGCCCGGCGCAGCCCGGGCGCCACCGGCCTGCGTGTCCGGCACCGCAGCCGGCTTGCGGACCCGCTGTTCAAGGCCGCGGTCACCACCGCCGCGGTGATGGTGCTGGCGCTGCTCGCCTTCATGATCATCCGGACCACGGCGGACTCGTGGCCGATCTTCGCCAAGGAGGGGCTGGGCTTCTTCACCGGCACCGAGTGGCGGGCGGGGCAGACCCGCGACCTGTCGAGGATCGAAGGCACCTACGGCGCCCTGCCGTTCATGTACGGCACGCTGGTCACCTCGGTCATCGCGCTGGTGATCGCGCTGCCGGTCTCGATCGCGGTGGCGCTGTACCTCACCCAGCTCGCCCCGCGCCGGCTCCGCTCCCCGCTGTCGTACGCGGTGGAGACGCTGGCGGCGGTGCCCTCGATCGTCTACGGGCTGTGGGGGCTGCTGTTCTTCCTGCCGGTGGTGATCAAGCCGGTCATGGACCGGCTCAACCGGTGGTTCGGCGACTTCTTCCTGTTCGAGGGCCCGGTGTTCGGGCTCAGCTACTTCGCCGCCGGCATCGTGCTCGCGATCATGGTCCTGCCGATCATGACCGCGATCATCCGGGAGGTGTTCGCCGCCGCCCCCGCCGCCGAGCTGCAGGCCGCGTACGGGCTGGGAGCCACCCGCTGGGAGGTGATCCGCCGGGTGCTGATCCCGCGCAGCTACTCCGGCATCATCGGCGGCGCCATGCTCGGACTCGGCCGGGCGGTCGGTGAGACGGTCGCGGTCGCGATGCTGGTCGGCAGCTCCAAGCGGATGGGCTACAGCCTGTTCTTCAGCGGCGACACCATGGCCGCCCACATCTTCAACACGTTCCAGGAGGCGGTGCCGGAGACGGTGCTGGCGCTCATGGCGATCGGGGTCGCCCTGTTCGTCTTCACGTTCGCGATCAACGTGCTCGCCCGGCTGCTGGTCTGGCGGGCCGGCCGGATGGGGGGTGCCGCGGTATGACCACCACCGGCTCGACCCTGCCGCGGGCCGGCGCGCCCGCGACGGCGCGTACCGGCACGGGTCCGGCGCGCCGCAGCCTGCGCGAGACCGACCGGCGCTCCCGCCGACGCCGCCGCGTCAGCGCCCTCATGACCGGGGTGCTCACGGCGGTCATGGGGCTGGCCGCCCTACCGCTGGTGCTGATCCTCTACGTGGTGGTGAAGGAGGGCTGGTCGGTCGTCAACCTCACCTTCTTCACCGAGGACACGCTGCCCTACCGGATGGAGGGCGGCGGGTTCCGGCAGGGGTTCGTCGGCACCGCCCTGATCATGTCGCTGGCGATCCCGATGGCGGTGGGGCTGGGCATCGCCACCGCCGTCTACCTGGTGGAGCACGGCAACGGCAGCCGGCTGGCCACCGTCGTGCGGTTCGTCACCGACGTGATGACCGGCGTACCGTCCATCTTCGTCGGCCTGTTCGTGTACGCGGTGCTCGTGGTCGGCACCGTCGAGCTGGGCTTCGGCACGCTGTCGGCCGCGGTGGCCATCGCCATCGTCATGCTGCCGATCGTGGTGCGCTCCTCCGAGGAGATGCTCAAGCTGGTGCCCGACCACCTGCGCAGCGCCGCCCTGGGGCTGGGTGCGCGCCGTTGGCAGACCACGATGCGGGTGGTGCTGCCGGCCGCCGCACCGGGTCTGGCCACCGGGTCCATGCTCGCGGTGGCGCGCGGCGCCGGTGAGACCGCGCCGCTGATCCTCACCGGACTGGGCACGCTGACCATGTCGCTCGCCCTGGTCGGGGAGCGCCAGTCGTCGCTACCCCAGCTCATCCACCAGCACGCGGTGCAGCCCTTCGCGCCGGGTATCGCCCGGGCGTGGGGCGGTGCCCTGTGCCTGGTGCTGATCACCCTGCTGATCACCGTCACGGCGCGGCTCATCGCCGCCCGGTTCGCCCGGCAACGGGAGGGGATCTGACCCGTGTCCGTCGTCACCACCGCACCCGAGCGAGGAGGGACCATGACCCAGGCGGCCCAGGTGACCCAGGCGCCGGCCGCGGTCGCCGCCCACCGGCGGCCCGCGGTGACCGGCGCACCCCCGGATGAGCCCCGCGAGGCCGGACAGGTGGTCTTCCACCTGAAGGACGTCAACGTCTGGTACGGGTCGTACCGGGCGGTCCGCGACGTCAGCCTCGACATCTACGAGCACGAGATCACCGCGCTGATCGGGCCGTCGGGCTGCGGCAAGTCGACCCTGCTGCGCTCGCTGAACCGGATGAACGACCTCATCCCGGGCGCCCGGGTGACCGGGACGGTCTCCTACCACGGCGAGGACATCTACCACCCCGAGGTCGACCCGGTGGAGGTGCGGCGCCGGATCGGCATGGTGTTCCAGAAGCCCAACCCGTTACCCAAGTCGATCTACGAGAACGTCGCGTTCGGGCCGCGGCTGCTGG
>CAZSNW010000198.1:0-5014 GCA_964608245.1 uncultured Micromonosporaceae bacterium | reverse complement strand
CCAGAGGTGTCCGAGCAGCCCGGTGGCGGGTGACAGTTCCATCTGCATGCCCTCAGTACTTCAGCAGGTTGGCGTCGTCGACGTTCGCCGAGCGCCGGGTCCGGAAGATCAGCATGATGATGGCGAGCCCCACCACCACCTCGGCGGCGGCGACCACCATCGCAAAGAACGCCATCACCTGGCCGCCCAGGTCCCCGTGCATCCGGGCGAAGGTGACCAGCGCGAGGCTGCCCGCGTTGAGCATCAGCTCCACGCACATGAACAGCACGATCGCGTTGCGACGGACCAGCACCCCGACCGCGCCGATGACGAACAGCAACGCGGACAGCGCCAGGTAGTGCTCAGGCCCCGGCATCACCGCTCAGCCTCCCTCTCGCGCGCGGTCGGACGACCCGCGGGGTTGCGCGTACTCACCGTTCGGTCTCCTTGTCGGCGGCCTCGCCGGGGGTCAGCTCCCGCACCGGCAGGATCGGCGAGATGCTGCGCGGCGCGGCGGTGCCGTCCGGCAGCTTGGCCGGCGTGGCGTTGGACGACGAGGTGGCGAACACCCCCGGGCCCGGCAGCGGACCGGGGTAGTTGCCCGGGACGAACCGGGCCCGCATCCGCTCCCGCTGGGTCAGCCGCTCACCCTTCCGCCGCTCGACGTGGGTGAGCATGAGCGCCCCCACCGCGGCGACGATCAACAGCGCGCCGGTGGTCTCGAAGGCCACCAGCCACTGGGAGAACAGCACGTTGGCCACGCCCGGGATGTTGCCGCCGTGGACGGCGTTGGCCTCGTCCAGCCCGACCCCGGTGGTGCCGGCCAGCCACCGGAACGCGCCGGTGGCCAGCACCACCGCCAGACCCGCGCCGAGCACCACCGCGGCCACCCGCTGACCGCGCAGGATCTCGAACAGCGAGTCCGGCGAGTGCCGGCCGACCATCATGAGGACGAACAGGAACAGCATCATGATGGCGCCGGTGTAGACGATGACCTGCACCAGCCCGAGGAACGGCGCCTGCAGCACCACGTAGAACACGCCCAGGCTGAGCATGGTCAGCACCAGCCACAGCGCGGAGTGGACCGCGTTGCGGGCCAGCACCATGCCCAACGCCCCGATCACGGCCACCGGGGCCAGGACCCAGAACACCCAGGCCTCACCGGTGGTGGCCTGCTGCGCGAGCAGCCCCGTCGCGCCGGTCACGACCCGTTCCCCTCCTCCGGCGTACCGTTCCCGGCCCCGGGAGCCCGCTCGGCCCCCGCGCTGGTGCCCGGGTTGGTCAACGCCCCGACGTAGTAGTCCTTCTCGTCGTCACCGAGCCGCATCGGGTGCGGCGGAGCCTCCATGCCCGGCAGCAGGGGCGCGAGGAGCTGCTCCTTGGTGTAGATCAGCCGACGCCGGTCGTCGCTGGCCAGCTCGTAGTCGTTGCTCATGGTCAGCGACCGGGTCGGGCAGGCCTCGATGCACAGTCCGCAGAAGATGCACCGGCCGTAGTTGATCTGGTAGACCTTCGCGTACCGCTCACCGGGCGAGTAGCGCCCCTGCTCGGTGTTGTCCGCGGCCTCCACGTAGATCGCGTCGGCCGGGCAGGCCCACGCGCACAGTTCGCAGCCGATGCACTTCTCCAGCCCGTCCGGGTGCCGGTTGAGGATGTGCCGGCCGTGGTAGCGCGGCCCCGGGGTGCCGGGTCGCTCCGGGTAGCCGGTGGTCACCACCGGCCGGAACAGGTGGGCGAGGGTGACCCCGAAGCCCTTCACCGAGTCCAGCAGTTCACCCACGTGGCCCGCCTCCCTTCGGTCCGTCCGCCTGGTCGGCGTCGATCACCCGGTCCGCCCGCTCCTCACCGGCCGCGGCCCGCTTGCCGGCCAACGCCCGGGCCGCCTGCGGCACCGGCGGGATCTCCAGGTCCAGCGGCGGCACCGGGAAGCTGCCCTCCGGGCGGGAGGCCAGCAGCTCGGCCGGGTCCGGCGGGGCCTGGCGCCGCCGCTCCGGCCAGAACAGCACCAGGAGCATCACGACCACGGCCACGCCGCCGACCGTCCAGTACAGCGGGGTGCCGGTCAGCTCCGACTGGCCGAGCATGCGCGCCCCGCCGAGCGCCACCAGGAACGCCAGGCCGATCGGGATCAGCACCTTCCAGCCGAAGCGCATCAGCTGGTCGTACCGCAGCCGCGGCAGAGTGGTCCGCAGCCAGATGAAGACGAACATCATCAGCAGGACCTTGCCCATGAACCACAGCAGCGGCCACCAGCCCTCGTTGGCGCCGTCCCAGAACGCGGTGATCGGCCACGGCGCCCGCCAGCCGCCGAGGAACAGCGTGGTCACCACCGCCGAGGCCACCACCATGTGGACGTACTCGGCGAGCATGAACAGGGCGAACTTCAGCGAGGTGTACTCGGTCATGAAGCCGGCCACCAGCTCGCCCTCGGCCTCCGGCAGGTCGAACGGGATCCGGCCGGTCTCGGCCACCGCCGAGACGAGGAAGACCAGGAACGCCGGCAGCAGCAGGACCACGTACCAGCCGGGGACGGTGAGCGTGAAGTCACCGATCTCGACCCGCGGGTTGTCGGCCTGGGCGGCGACGATCTGCGAGGTGCTCGCGCTGCCGGCCATGAGGAACACCGCCACCAGCGACAGGCCCAGCGACACCTCGTAGGAGATCATCTGCGCGGAGGCGCGCAGACCGCCCATCAGCGGGTAGGGCGAGCCGGACGCCCAGCCGCCGAGCACCACGCCGTACACCGACAGCGCCGAGACCGCCAGCAGCACCAGGACGGACACCGGCACGTCGGTGACCTGCAGCGGCGTACGCTCGCCGAAGATCGACACCATCGGGCCGAACGGGATCACCGACAGGGCGGTGATCGCGGCCACCACGGAGATCGCCGGGGCGATGAAGTAGACCACCGGGCTGCTCACGCCGGCCGGCCGCAGGTCCTCCTTGAAGGCCATCTTCAGGCCGTCGGCCAGGGTCTGCAGCAGCCCGAACGGCCCGGCCCGGTTGGGACCCGGGCGCTGCTGCATGAACCCGATGAGCCGCCGCTCCAGCCACACCCCGAACAGGGTCATGACCACGGCGAAGACGAACGCGCCGAGGATCTTGAGCAGGACGAGCCACCAGACGTCCTGCCCGAAGTCCGCCAGCGTCGGCGCCTGCGCCACGACCAGCTGCGGTGATCCGGTCACCGCTCACCTCCCCGCGTCACGGAGACCACCGCGCCGGCGGTGACCCCGAGCGTCTTCCGCAGCGACGCACCCGGTGCGTTGGTCGGCAGCCACACCACCCGGTCCGGCATGTCCACCACCTCCGCCGGCAGCGTGACCGCGCCGACCGACGTGCCCACGGTGACCGGGTCGTCGGTGGACACCCCGAGCCGGCCGGCGAACTCCTTGCCGATCCGGACCACCGCCGGCCGGGCCGTGCCCAGCAGCTCGTGGTTGCCCTCGAGCAGGGTGCCCTCGCCGAGCAGCTGGTGCCAGGTGGCGAGCAGCGCCTCGCCGTCGCCCGGCTGCGGCAGCGCCACCGGCGCCACCTGCGGGGCGGACGCCGCCGGCGCCTGGGTGGCCGGCAGGGCCGCCATCTCCGCCCGGATCGCCGCCACGTCACCGCAGCCGAGCTTCACCCCCAGCTGGGTGGCGAGCGCGTCGAGGATCCGGGCGTCGGGCACCGCGCCGGTGTCCAGCACCCGGCCGAACGGGCGCAGCGACCCGGCCCAGTTGATGTAGGACCCGGCCTTCTCCATGACCGGCGCCACCGGCAGCACCACGTCGGCGTGCCGGGTGACCGCGCTGTGCCGCACCTCCAGCGACACCAGGAACGGCACCGCGGCCAGCGCCCGCTCGGCGGCCCGCGGGTCGGCCAGGTCCGCCGGGTCGACCCCGGCCACCAGCAGCCCGCCCAGCTCGCCGGCGGCGGCCGCCGCGAGGATGCCGTCGGTGTCCCGGCCGGGCCGACCGTCCAGCACCCCCGGCTCCAGGCCCCACGCCGCGCCCATCTCGGCCCGGGCCCGGGCCTCGGAGACCAGCCGGCCGCCGGGCAGCAGGTGCGGCAGGCAGCCGGCCTCCAGCGCGCCGCGCTCGCCGGCCCGGCGGGGCACCCAGCCGAGCGCCGCACCGGTGCGGTCGGCCAAGGCCGCGGCCGCCGACAGCGCCCCCGGCACGGTCGCCAGCCGCTCCCCGACCAGCAGCACCGCGCCCGGCTTGGCCAGCGCCTCGGCCACCGCCGCCTCGTCGGCGAGCACCCGCGCCTCGTCACCGGGCAGGCAGATCACCAGCCGGGCGCCCAGCTTGTCGTAGCCGCGGGTGCGCATCGGCGCCACCGCGAGGATCTCCTGCCCCCGCTTGCGGTACGCCTTGCGCAGCCGCAGGAACAGGATCGGGCACTCCTCCTCCGGCTCCAGGCCGACCAGCACCACCACCGGGGCCTGCTCCACCTGCTCGTAGGAGAGCCGCCGACCGACCACCCGGGAGGCCAGGAACTCGGCCTCCTCCGCGGAGGCCGGCCGGGCCCGGAAGTCGATGTCGTTGGTGCGCAGCGCCACCCGGGCGAACTTGCTGTACGCGTACGCGTCCTCCACGGTCAGCCGACCGCCGGTGAGCACGCCCACCCCGCCGCGGTCGCGGGCGTTGCGCAGCCCTTCGGCGGCCGCCGCCAGCGCCTCGCTCCACGAGGCGGGCCGCAGCTCGCCGGTGGCGGCGTCCCGCACCAGCGGACCGGTGAGCCGCTCGGCCGACCGCGCGTACCGGAAGCCGAACCGGCCCTTGTCGCAGTCCCACTCCTCGTTGACCGACGGGTCGTCACCGGCGAGCCGGCGCATGACCACGCCGCGCCGGTGGTCGGTGCGCTGGGCGCACCCGGCCGCGCAGTGCTCGCAGATGCTCGGCGTGGACACCAGGTCGAACGGGCGGGCCCGGAACCGGTACTGCACGCTGGTGAGCGCACCCACCGGGCAGATCTGGATGGTGTTGCCCGAGAAGACGACGGCAAATCCTTCAGCGAGTGAACGGCCAGGTGGATGTCGCCGCGGAGCAAC
>CAZSNW010000197.1:0-5054 GCA_964608245.1 uncultured Micromonosporaceae bacterium | reverse complement strand
GTGCCCCGCTCGGCGGCCTCCATCAGCTGCCGCTCCAACCGGTCCAGGTGCAGATCCACCTGCCACTCGTCGTACCCACCGAACCGGACCCGGAACTCGACGTCGCGCACCTCCTGCGCGGTCACCGGGTTGTCGATCGGCTCACCGGCGAGCGTCGCCTCCACCCGGTCGAGGAACGCGTCCACCTCGTCGATCTTGTATCCGCGGCGCAGTGCCCGCCGACGGAACCGTTGGCCGTGAGTCGTCACCGCTTCAGCCCTCCCGCTCGTGCCCCCAGGACGCGGCCAGCTGGCCACATGCACCGTCGATCTCCCGGCCGCGGGTGTCGCGGACCGTGGTCGTGACCCCGGCGGCTCGTAGTCGCCGGACGAACTCCCGCTCCACCGGTCGCGGGCTGGCGTCCCAGCGACCGCCCGGCGTCGGGTTCAACGGGATGAGGTTCACGTGCGCCAACTTCCCGGCAAGAAGCCTACCCAGGAGATCGGCGCGCCACGGTTGGTCGTTGACATCCCGGATCATCGCGTACTCGATGGAGACCCGGCGGCCGGTGCGGGCCGCGTAGTCCCACGCGGCGGCGAGCACCTCCGCGACCGGCCAGCGCCGGTTGACCGGCACCAGTTCGTTGCGCAGCTCGTCGTCGGGGGCGTGCAACGACACCGCGAGGGTCACCGGCGGCAGGTCGTCGGCGAGCCGTCGCATCGCCGGCACCATGCCGACCGTGGAGACGGTCAGGTGACGCGCGGACAGGCCCAGGCCCTCCGGCACCGGCGCCACCAGCCGGCGTACCGCCGCCACCAGGCGCTCGTAGTTGGCCAGCGGCTCGCCCATCCCCATGAAGACCACATGCGACAGACGCTGGCCGAAGGTGGCGAGCGCGGCCGCCGCCAGGCGGGTCACCTGGTCGACGATCTCGGCGGTGGACAGGTTGCGCCGGAGCCCCGCCTGGCCGGTGGCGCAGAACGGGCAGCCGATGCCGCAGCCCGCCTGGCTGGACACGCACGCGGTCACCCGGTCCGGGTAGCGCATCAGGACGCTTTCGACCAGCACGCCGTCGTGCAGCCGCCACAGCACCTTGCGTGTGTCGCCGTCGTCGCAGGTCAGCTCGCGTACCGGCGTGAGCAGAATCGGCAGCAGCGCGCCGCAGAGCCGCGACCGGGCCGCTGCGGGCAGGTCGGTCATGGCCTGCGGATCCCGCACCAGCCGCCCGAAGTAGTGCCGGGAGATCTGCTGCGCCCGGTACGCCGGCTCCCCCAACGCCGTGACGCGCTCCCGACGCGCAGCGAGGTCGAGGTCGGCCAGGTGCTCCGGCGGCAGCGCCGGCCGACGGGTCCGGGCACCCGGAGACGGCGCGTGCCCGTCCCGTACGCCCGACCCGGCGGCCTCGACCACCACCGGCAGTGCCTCCATGGCTCTCCAGTGTTCCACGGGGACGGGCCGGTTGCCGCCGGGGGAGGTCAGCTGTTCGTCACACTTCCCGGCACGGTCAGCGCACGGCAGGCGGACGGTCGGTGCACGTGCGGGCGACGGTCGGCGCGCGTCACCTTGGCCGGTCGGTCACGCCGGCGGCGCCACCACGGCCAGCATCAGGTACGCGGTGGGGGCGGCGAACAGGATCGAGTCGACCCGGTCCAGGACCCCGCCGTGGCCGGGCAGCAGGCCGCTCATGTCCTTGATCCCGAGGTCCCGTTTGAGCATGGACTCGGCGAGGTCACCCAGGACCGCGGCGCCCGCCACCACCCCACCGAGCAACGCCCCGGCCCACCACGGGGCGTCGAACAGCAGCGGCAGGCCCACCGCGCCGCCGACCGCGGCCGCCGACAGGGAACCGGCGAACCCCTCCCACGACTTGTTCGGGCTCACCGAGGGGGCCATCCGGTGCCGGCCGAAGAAGATCCCGGCCACGTAGCCGCCGGTGTCGCTGAGGACCACCAGCACCAGCATGAGGATCACCCGCCAGACGCCGTCGGCGGGGGTGAGCAGCAGCACCGCGAACCCGGCGAGGAAGGGCACGTAGAGGCTGACCAGTGTGGACGCGGCGACGTCCCGGTGGTAGCCGGCCGGTCCGCCGGCGAGCCGCCACACCCAGGTCGCCAGCACCGTGCCGAACAACCCCAGGGCCAGCGCCTCCGGGCCGAAGAACCACGCGACACCGGTCATCACCAGGCCGCCGACCAGGAGCGGCGGCAACGGCGGGTTGGCGCCGGTGGCCCGGACGGCCCGCACCAGCTCCCAGGTGGCGACGCCGACCGCCGCCACCACCACGATCAGGAAGAGGGGGCGCCACCACAGCAGCGACGCCAGGACCAGACCGCCGAGCGTGCCGCCGACGGCGAAGGCGGCCGGCAGGTTGCGGCCCGCACGTGGACGGCGGGCACGGTGCCGGCCGCCGCGACCGGCGTCGGCGGACGAGGGGTCGACCTGGTCGGGGGACGCGTCCCCCGCGAGGGGGCGTGGCACGTTCGGGGTCCGGCTCACACCTCGAGGAGCTCGACTTCCTTGTTCTTCAGGAGCTCGTCGACGTGGGCGACCTGCCGCTGCGTCAGGTCGTCCAGCTCCCGCTCGGCCCGGCGACCCTCGTCCTCCCCGATCTCGCCGTCCCGGACGAGCCGGTCCAGCTCCTCCTTCGCCTTGCGGCGCACGTTCCGGATGGCGACCCGCGCCTCCTCCGCCCGCTGCCGCGCCAGCTTGATCATGTCCTTGCGCCGCTCCTCGGTCATCGGCGGCAGGACGATCCGAATCTGCGTGCCCTCGTTGCCCGGGTTGACGCCGAGGTCCGAGTCGCGGATCGCCTTCTCGATCGCCCCGATCTGGGAGGCGTCGTACGGCTTGATGACGGCCATCCGCGGCTCCGGGACACTGATCGACGCGAGCTGGTTCAGCGGGGTCGGCGAGCCGTAGTAGTCGACCATGATCTTGGAGAAGATGGCGGCGCTCGCCCGACCCGTGCGGATGGACCCGAACTCCTCCTTGGCGTGCTCGATGGCTCGCTGCATCTTCTCCTCGGCCTCGAGGAGTACCTCGTCGATCACGTTGGGCTCCTTCGTGCGGGGGTCGGTCGGGACACCGGCCGACCCGGGCTCAACCGGTGGTCACCAGTGTCCCGATCTTCTCACCGTTGACCGCCCGGATGATGGTGTCGTCACCCTCGGCACCGAAGATCACCATCGGCAGGCCGTTCTCCATGCAGAGGCTGAACGCAGCGGCGTCGGCCACCTTCAGCCGCTGCCGTAGCGCCTCGGAGAACGTGACCGTGTCCAGCTTGCGGGCGCTCGGGTCACGGTTCGGGTCGGCGGTGTATACGCCGTCGACCCCGTTGGTGCTCTTGAGCACGACGTCGGCGTAGATCTCCAGGGCCCGCTGGGCCGCGACCGTGTCGGTGGAGAAGTAGGGCATCCCCGCCCCGGCGCCGAAGATCACCACCCGCCCCTTCTCCAGGTGACGGATCGCCCGGCGCGGGATGTACGGCTCGGCGACCTGGGCCATGTGGATGGCGGTCTGCACCCGGGTCTCGATCCCCTCGTGCTCCAGGAAGTCCTGCAGCGCCAGGCAGTTCATGACCGTGCCGAGCATGCCCATGTAGTCGGCGCGCGGCCGGTCCATGCCGCGGTTCTGCAGCTCGGCGCCGCGGAAGAAGTTGCCGCCCCCGACCACGACCGCCACCTGGACGCCCTGCCGGACCACGGTGGCGATCTGCCGGGCCACCGACTGCACCACGTCCGGGTCGACGCCGAGCTTGCCGCCGCCGAAGTTCTCCCCCGACAGCTTGAGCACCACCCGCCGCCAGGGGCGCTGCACCGCCGTGTCGGTGGCGTCGCCTCCGGACCGCGTGACCACCTGTGACATCGCGTACCCCCTTACCGGTACCGGCCGACCACCACCCGCCGACGGTCGAGGGTCACTTCTGCCCGACTTCGAACCTCACGAAGGACGTCACCGTGAGCCCGGCGTCGGCCAGCACCTGCCCGACCGTCTTCTTCGGATCCTGCACCGACGCCTGCTCCACGAGGACGGAGTCCTTGAAGAAGGCGGTGACCCGACCCTCCACGATCTTCGGGATGGCCGCCTCCGGCTTGCCTTCCTCCCGGGCGCTCTGCTCCGCCAGCCGGCGCTCGGTCTCCACCGTCTCCGCCGGCACCTCGTCACGGGTGCGGTAGCGCGGACGCATCGCGGCGATGTGCATGGCCACCTGCCGCGCGACCTCGGCGGCGTCGTCACCGCCGCCCTCGTACGCCACCATGACACCCACCTGCGGCGGCAGGTCCGGGCTCTTGCGGTGCAGGTAGACCGCGGTCTGCCCGTCGAGCACCGCGAAGCGGTGGAGGACCAGCTTCTCGCCGATGCGGGCGGACGCCTCCTGGACGGCGTCAGCGACCGTCTTGCCGTCGGCCAGCGTGGAGGCGAGCAGCGCCTCCAGGTCCGCCGGACGGGTCGCGGCCACGTGCTCGACCAGGGTGCGGGCCAGGGCGATGAAGTCCTCGTTCTTGGCGACGAAGTCGGTCTCGCAGTTCAGCTCCAGCAGCGCCGGGCCGCTGTGCGCGACCAGACCGTTGGCCGCGGTGCGGCCGGCCCGCTTGTCGACGTCCTTGGCGCCCTTGATCCGCAACAGCTCGATCGCCTTCTCGAAGTCGCCGTCGGCCTCAGCGAGCGCGTTCCGGCAGTCGAGCATCCCGGCAGCGGTGATGTCGCGGAGCCTCTTGACGTCCGCGGCGGTGAAGTTTGCCATCTCTCCCTCTTCGGCTCGTACCTGTGGGTGGTGCCGTGTGGACGGGTGCGCCGGCCGGTCCGGCGGTCAGCCGGCGGCCCGCGTGGTCGCCTCGGCGGACTCCTCCGCCTCGGCGGACGCCTCGGCCGCGGCGCCCGGCTGCTCGGTCGCGGCGAAGTCAGCGCCGCCCTCCAGCAGCTCCCGCTCCCACTCCGGCAGCGGCTGGTCCTCGGCCAGCCCCGCGCCCTCCGGCTTCTCCTCACCGCCGCGGGCCCGGCCGGAGCGGGCGATCAGCCCGTCGGCGACCGCGGTGGCGATCACGCGGGTCAGCAGCTCGGCCGAGCGGATCGCG
>CAZSNW010000196.1:0-5077 GCA_964608245.1 uncultured Micromonosporaceae bacterium | reverse complement strand
GAGGCCGGGCTGACCGCGCCCGGCATGGTGCTCGGCTCGCCCCACTTCATCTCCCCGGAGCGCGCCCTGGGACGGCCGTTCGGGCCGCCCAGCGACCTGTTCTCGCTCGGCGTCACCCTGTACACCGCGGTGGAGGGCCACCCGCCGTTCGACCGGGGCGACCCGATCGGCACCATGCACGCGATCGTGGAGGACGAGCCCGTCCCGCCGCGGCGCGCCGGACCGCGCGGTGACCTGCTGCTCGGCCTGCTGGAGAAGGACCAGGCGCGGCGGCGCCTGCGCGACCTGCTCGGCGGGCCGCTCGCCGGACGGGCCCCGGCGCACTCCACCGCCCCGGCGGCGCCGACCGCGGTCTACGGGCCGGCGGCCGGCCGCCCCGGCGATCCCGCCGGGCGCACGCTGCGGGAACCCGCCCTGGCGCCGGTGTCCGGCCACCCGGGGAGCGGTGCCCCGGCCGGCGCCGGCGGCTGGCCCGGCTCCGACGACGACCCCTACCGCGCGCTGCCCGACGCGTACCAGGGGCTGCCGGACTCCTACCAGGTCGGCGACCCGGCGGCGGCCGGGTTCTCCGGCGACGGCGGCGGCTGGCCCGGTGACCGCGACCGGTGGTCCGGCGACCGGGACGGCTGGCGGGAGCGGCGCTCCCCGGCCCGACGCGTACGCCCGGCGACGCGTGCCGGCCGGAGAGGGGCGCCCGCCTGGAACACCGACCGGGTGTCGGACCTCGGTGCGCGGCTGGTGACCCTGGTGCAGCGGTACCCGCTGCGGGCGGCCTCCGCGGCCGGGGTGGTGCTCGTCGCGGTGGTCGCCCTGGTGCTGGCGCTCGGCGGCGGCGGGGACGGGCCGGCCGACCGCGGCCCGCGGACCGGCCTGCCCGGCACCCCCGGCCCCTCCGCGTCCGCCGACGGGCCGCTGATCCCCGTGCAGGAGTTCGCCGACCGCGGCATCGTGGTCAACCTGCCCGAAGGCTGGCAGGAGGTCCACCGCACCAAGATCCGGGTCGACTTCACCGACCCGGAGGACGCCAGCGCCCGCATCCGGCTGCTGTGGGAGCCCTCCGGCGCCGACGCGAAGCGCTTCATCGAGATCATCGAGCCGAACATCACCTGCGACGATCCGTACCAGCGGGTGAGCCTCACCGAGGCGGAGGTGTCCGGGCTGCCGGCGGCGGTGCTCGAGTACACCTGCGGCACCGGCAAGGACATGCGGCACGGCCTGTGGGCGACCGTGGTGCACGACGGCACGGCGTACTCGTTCTTCCTCAGCGTGCGCGAGGAGCAGTTCGAGGAGCGGCGGGCCATCTTCGACGAGCTGATGCGCTCCTACCGGATCACCGACTGACCGCGGCTATGGTGACGGGCATGCCGGACCCGGTGACGGGCCTGCCCGATCCGCTGCAGGAGGAGGCCGCCGCCTGGCTCGCGGAGGACCCCGACCCGGTCTCGCGGGACGAACTGCGCGGCCTGCTGGACCGGTGGCCTGCCAGCCGGGAGGAGCTGGCCGACCGGTTCGCCGCGTCGCTGCGGTTCGGCACCGCCGGGCTGCGCGGCCCGCTGCGGGCCGGCCCCAACGGGATGAACCCGGCGACCGTCCGCCGCGCCACCGCGGGACTCGTCGCCTGGCTCGCCGACCGGGGCGCGGACGGGCCGCTGGTCGTCGGGTACGACGGCCGCCACCGGTCGGCCGAGTTCGCCGCCGAGATCGCCCGGGTGGCCACCGGCGCCGGCCGCCCCGCCCTCGTGCTGCCCCGGCCGCTGCCCACCCCCGTGCTCGCGTACGCGGTGCGGCACCTGCGGGCCGCCGCCGGGGTGATGGTGACCGCCAGCCACAACCCGCCCGGCGACAACGGCTACAAGGTCTACCTCGGCGCCGCGCTCGGCGGCCCGACCGGCGCCGGCGCCCAGATCGCGCCGCCGACCGACCGCGAGATCGAGGCGGCGATCGACGCGGTCGGCCCGCTGTCGCAGGTGGCGACCGGCGAGCCCGGCACCGTGCTCGGCGACGAGCCGGTCGACGCGTACGTGAAGGCGGCGGCCGCGGTGGTGGCCCCGGACACGCCGCGCGCGCTCACCGTCGCGTACACCCCGCTGCACGGGGTGGGCCGGACGGTGACCGTCGCGGCGCTGGCCGCCGCCGGGTTCGACCCGCCGGTGGTGGTGGCCGAACAGGCCGACCCCGACCCCGACTTCCCCACCACGCCGTTCCCCAACCCGGAGGAGCCGGGCGCGCTCGACCGGCTGCTGGCAACCGCGGCCGCCGCCGGCGCCGACCTGGCGGTCGCCCACGACCCGGACGCCGACCGGTGCGCGGTCGCGGTGCCCGGACCGGACGGCTGGCGCCGGTTGCACGGCGACGAGCTGGGGGTGCTGCTCGCCGACCACCTCATGCGGCGCGGCGTGCACGGCCGGTACGTGACCACCCTGGTGTCCTCGTCGATGCTGGGCGCGCTGTGCGCGGCGCGGGGTGTGCCGTACACGGAGACGCTGACCGGGTTCAAGTGGATCGTGCGGGCGGGACCGGACCTCGCGTACGGCTACGAGGAGGCGCTGGGTTACGCGGTCGCCCCTGACCTGGTACGGGACAAGGACGGGATCACCGCGGCGCTGCTGGTCTGCGAGATGGCGGCGCAGCTTGTGGCGGCCGGCTCGTCGCTGCGGCAACGGCTGGACGAACTCGCCGCCGAGGCGGGGGTGCACCTCACCGACCAGGTCTCCGTGCGGTTCGCCCGGCCGGCGCAGGTCGCGGAGCTGATGGCCCGGGTCCGCCGGCGGCCGCCGTCCACCCTGGCCGGCGTACCCGTGTCACAGGTGGACGAACCCGCGGCCGACCTGCTGGTGCTGCGGGCCGACGGCCGCCGGGTGGCGGTGCGCCCCTCCGGCACCGAGCCGAAGCTCAAGGTCTACCTGGAGGTGGTGGAGCAACCGGCAGGGCCGGGCGGGGTGGCGCAGGCGCGGCAGCGGGCCGCAGCCACCCTGGCGGTGCTGCGCGACGAGGTGGCGGCGCGCCTGGCCGACCGGTGAGCCACCGGTCGGCTGCGGTGTTCGCCCGCCGACCTCAGTACCACCCGTTGCCGAGGAAGAAGTTCCAGGCCGCGACCGGGCTGCCGTACCGCGAGGCGATGTAGCTCAGGCCCCAGCGGATCTGGGTGGCCGGGTTGGTACGCCAGTCCTCGCCGAAGACGGCCATCTTCTCCCCGGGCAGCGCCTGCGGGATGCCGTACGCCCCGGTCCACTGGTTCTCCGCCAGGTGGTTCCAGCCGCTCTCCCGCGTCCACAGGGCATCCAGCGCCCACATCTGGTCGGTGCCGAACCCGAACTCGCCCAGCAGAGCGCAGCCGATCTGCCGGTTGCCCCGCCAGGCCAGGCACTCGACCGGGACCGTGACCCCCGCCTCCTGCGCCACCGGGTCGGCGAGCTCCTCGACCAGGGCGACGGTGCCGTCGATCGGCTCGCGGGGACCGCCGCGGGAAGGCCGGTCCGGGTCACGCTCCGGGTCGTCCGCGGCCAGCGGATCCGGTGACGGGGTCGCCTCCGAGCGGTCCGTCCCGCCGTCGGCGGCGAGCACCGGGGAACCACCCTCCGGGCCGGCGGACCGCCCCGACCAGGCCCCGGTCGCCGCGGTCACCGCCAGCACCCCGGCCACTGTGCCGGCCACCCAGGCCAGGGCGAGCACGGTGGTGCGACGCGGCTCGCGCCGCCGGTGCCGCGCCCGGGGGCGGCGGCGCGACGTGGGTCGCGGCGCGGCCGCCCCGGTGGAGGTGAGGTCCGCCCACGCGTACGGGCCGGCCTTGGCCAGCACCCGGCGGTACGGGTCGGAGCGCCGGAACGAATCGTCGGCGTCACGCCGGTACGGGTCCGCGTCCGTGCCCTGGTGTGGACCGGCCACGAACCGGGTAGAGGGGTCGGCACGGTGGGAACTCACGCAGGGAACCATGCCGCACGGTGTCAAGACCGGCGCGGCCGGCCCCACGCGCCGTCGCCACGCGCCCGGGTATCCGTGCCACGCCGGGGTGGGTCGGGCCTCCCGTCGGCGGTGGGCGAGCTGACACAGCCTGCCGTTCCGTCCGATTCGCGCCGCTACGGTAAGAGGGTGCTTGGGTTGCCCGACGACGTGACCGCCTGCCTGTTCGACCTGGACGGGGTCCTCACACCCACCGCGCTGGTGCACCGCGCGGCGTGGGAGGCGACGTTCAACGAGTTCCTGGCCGAGCGGGCCGGGGCCACCGGCGAGGCGTTCGTGCCGTTCGACCCAGACGTGGACTACCACCGGTACGTCGACGGCCGGCCGCGGTTCGACGGGGTACGCGGCTTCCTCGCCTCCCGCGGCATCGCCCTGCCGGAGGGCGGCCCGGACGACCCGCCCGACGCGCACACCGTGTACGCGGTTGGCACCCGGAAGAACCAGCTGCTCCTGCAGCTGCTGCGGGACAAGGGCGTGGAACCGTACCCGGACGCCGTGGCGTACCTGCGGGCGGCCCGGGACGCCGGGCTGCGCCGGGCGGTGGTCTCCGCCAGCGCCAACTGCCGCGAGGTCGTGGAGGCGGCGGGTCTGACGGACCTGTTGGAGGTACGCGTGGACGGGGTGACCGCGCGTACCGAGAACCTGCGGGGCAAGCCGGCCCCGGACACGTTCCTCGCGGCCGCAGCGCTGCTGGGGGTGACGCCGGAGCAGGCGGTGGTGTTCGAGGACGCGATCGCCGGGGTCGAAGCCGGTCGGGCCGGCGGGTTCCGGCTGGTCGTGGGCGTCGACCGGGAGGGTCGGGGGGACGATCTGGTGCGGCACGGCGCGGATATCGTGGTGCGCGATCTGACCCAGCTTCTGAGCGCAGGAGCCGCTCGATGATCCGTGAACGTGCGTACCCGGTCGAGCCTTGGCACGTCCGGGAGACCCGGCTCGACCTGGAGATCCTGGCGCAGTCGGAGTCGGTGTTCGCGCTGTCCAACGGACACATCGGGATGCGCGGCAACCTCGACGAGGGGGAGCCGCACGGGCTGCCCGGCACCTACCTCAACTCGTTCTACGAGCTGCGGCCGCTGCCGCACGCCGAGGCCGGCTACGGCTCCCCCGAGCAGGGGCA
>CAZSNW010000195.1:0-5090 GCA_964608245.1 uncultured Micromonosporaceae bacterium | reverse complement strand
AGCGGCCGGGCGCCGCAGCGGACCGCCGCCTCCAGCACGGCGGTCCCGTGGACGCCGGAGGTGTGCGCGACCACCTGTCCGGCGTGCAGCGCACCGGCGGCGGCGAGGTCCGCCACCAACGGCCCGAGCGCGTCGTCGGGCACCGTGACCAGGAGCAGGTCACCGGCGGCGCGGGCGACCTCGTCGGCGGGTCGCACCGGGACGTCGGGCAGGAGCGCGGCCGCGCGGGCACGGGACGTGTGCGACCGTGCCGACACCGCGGCCGGTCGGTGGCCTGCGGCGGCCAGTGCCGCTCCGAGCACCGCGCCGACCCGCCCGGTGCCGACGACCCCGAAGGTCAGACGCCGCCCGGGCGCCGACGCGGGGAGCGACGATGCGCTCATGGTGATCCAGTCCTCTGCTTGGGTACCGGTCCCTTCCAGTATCGGTCCGTCTGCCCGGTCCGAGGAACCGGGTGTGAACAACCTCTCCGCCGGTCCGCCCACCCCGCCGCGACCGTCGGCACGCGGGACCGGTCGCCGGCCCGCCCGGTCGGCCGTCGTCCGGCGCTCCGCGTGATCCGTCCGGCACCGCGTGCACCCGGTGTCGGCACGGTGGCGGACACCGGGTTCACTGTGACCGTGCGTACCCCGTTGCTGCCGACCCGGCTCACCGCGCGGGAGCCCGGCTGGTTCGAGACCACCGACGTGGTGGTCGTCGGGTCCGGCATCGCCGGCCTGACCACGGCGCTCCACCTTCGCGAGGCCGGTCTGCACGTCACCGTGGTGACCAAGGTGAACGTCGACGACGGCGCGACCCGGTGGGCGCAGGGCGGCATCGCGGCCGCGCTCGACCCCTCGGACAGCCCGGCCGCGCACGCGGAGGACACGCTGGCCGCCGGGGGCGGGTTGTGCGACCCCGCGATGGTGGAGCTGCTGACCACCGAGGGGCCGGCCCGGGTGCGGGAGCTGATCCGGTGGGGCGCCCGGTTCGACCAGCATCCGGACGGGCGACTCATGCTCACCCGGGAGGGCGGCCACCGGGCCCGCCGGATCGCCCACGCCGGGGGTGACGCCACCGGCGCGACCGTGCAGCGCGCACTGCACGCCGCGGTACGCCGGGACCCGTGGATCCGGTTGGTCGAGCACGCGATGGCGCTGGACCTGTTGGTCTCCGCCCGGCGGGCGGCGTGCGGGGTGACGCTGCACGTGCTGGGTGAGGGCAGCCCGGACGGGGTGGGCGCGATCCTGGCGCGGGCGGTGGTGCTCGCCACGGGCGGGATGGGTCAGGTGTACGCCGCCACCACCAACCCGGTGGTCTCCACCGGGGACGGTCTGGCGCTGGGGCTGCGGGCCGGTGCCGAGGTGGCGGACCTGGAGTTCGTGCAGTTCCACCCCACCTCGCTGTGCCTGGATCCGGAGGCCGGCGGCCAGCTGCCGCTGGTGACCGAGGCGCTGCGCGGCGAGGGTGCGTACCTGGTGGACGCCGAGGGTCGCCGGTTCATGGTCGGCGTGCACGAGATGGCCGAACTCGCCCCCCGGGACGTGGTGGCCAAGGAGGTCTACCGGGTCGCCCGCGAGACCGGAGCCGGTCGCGTGTGGCTGGACGCCCGGCACCTGGGGCGGGAGCTGCTCGAGCGGCGGTTCCCCACTCTGGTCGGCTACTGCGGACAGGCGGGACTGGACCCGGCGCGGGACCCGGTGCCGGTGGCGCCCGCCGCCCACTACGTCAGCGGTGGCCTGCGCACCGACCGGTTCGGCCGCACCACGGTCCCAGGGTTGTACGCCTGCGGCGAGGTGGCCTGCACCGGGGTGCACGGCGCCAACCGGCTGGCCTCCAACTCGCTGCTGGAGGCGCTGGTGTTCGCCCGGCGGATCGCCGACGACATCGCCGCCGATCCGCCACCGCAGGCGGACCCGGTCGGGGTCCCGGCGGCCCCGGCCGGCCCGCCGTCGTCCGAGGTGGAGCGTTCCGACGCGCGTCCGTCCGACGAGGAGCCCGACCGGGCCAGGGCGGCGCTGCGCCGGGCGGTCACCGCCGGCGCCGGGGTGCTGCGCAGCGAAGGGTCGCTGGTGGCCACCGTTCCGGCGCTGGAGCAGGCGGTCGCCGCCGCCCGCGGGACCGGGACCCGGGCGTGGGAGCTCGCCAACCTCGCCACCGTGGCGACCGCGCTGGTCGCGGCGGCCGCCGCGCGTACCGAGAGCCGCGGCTGCCACTGGCGGGAGGACTTCCCCGAGCGGGACGACCGGCGCTGGTTGGGGCACCTCGTCGGCCGGTTGGCCCCGGACGGCTCGTTTACCCTGTCGTGGGAGCAGGCGTGAGACAGGCGACGGTTGACGCGCTGACCTCCGTCGGGCTGGACCCGGCCGAGGTGGAGCGGGTGGTCCACACCGCCCTCGAGGAGGACCTGGGGCCGCAGCGGCGGGACGTCACCACGCTGGCGACGGTGCCGGCCGACCGGGTCGGCGAGGCGGTGCTGGTCGCCAGGGCCGCCGGCGTGGTGGCCGGGCTGCCCGTGGCGCAGGCGGTGTTCGAGCTGATGGACGACCGCGTGGCGACCCTCCCCGAGGTGTCCGACGGTGCGCGGGTGTCCCGCGGCGACGTGCTGGCCCGGGTCCGCGGCCCGGTCCGGTCGCTGCTTTCCGCCGAGCGTACCGCCCTGAACCTGTTGTGCCGCCTGTCCGGCGTCGCCACCCTCACCCGGAGGTTCGTGGACGAGGTCGCCGGGACGAAGGCGCGCATCCTCGACACCCGCAAGACCACCCCGGGGCTGCGGGCGCTGGAGAAGTACGCGGTCCGGGCCGGCGGCGGTGGCAACAAGCGGATGGGCCTGTACGACGTGGCGATGATCAAGGACAACCACGTGGTCGCGGCCGGCGGGGTGGTCGAGGCGCTGGCCATGGTCCGCGCCGCGTTCCCGGACGTGCCGGTGCAGGTCGAGGTGGTCGACGTGGCCGGCGCGGTGGCGGTGGTGGAGGCCGGGGCCACGTTCCTGCTCTGCGACAACATGCCGCCGCCGCAGCTGAGAGAGGTGGTGGCCGCGGTGGGCGACCGCGCGGAGCTGGAGGCGACCGGCAACATCACCCTGGCCACCGCCCGGGAGTACGCCGAGACCGGGGTCGACTACCTGTCGGTGGGTGCGCTGACCCACTCGGCACCGGTGCTGGACATCGCGATGGATCTGCTGGGTGCGGGGGTGGGTGAGGCGGATGTTGCTGTGCATCGACATCGGTAACACCACCACGATGCTCGCCACCTTCGAGGGCGACGAGATCGTGCACTCGTGGCGCGTCCGCACCGATCCGGGCGCCACCGGCGACGAAATGGGCCTGCTGCTGCGTGGGCTGCTCGCCGGCGAGGATGTGGAGATCACCGGGGTGGCGGCGTGCTCGACCGTCCCGTCGGCGTTGCGGTCGCTGCGCTCGATGCTCGGGCGCTACTACCGCGGCCTGCCGGCGGTCATCGTGGAGCAGGGTACGCGTACCGGGGTGCGGCTGGCCATCGACAATCCGAAAGAGGTCGGCGCCGACCGGGTGGTGAACACGCTCGCCGCCTACCGGCTGTACGGCGGGCCCTCAATCGTGGTGGACTTCGGTACCACCACCAATTTCGACGTGGTCGGCGCCGAGGGGGACTTTCTCGGCGGGGCGTTCGCGCCGGGTATCGAGACCTCCTTCGAGGCGCTGGCCTCCCGGGCGGCCCAGCTGCGCGAGGTGGAGCTGGTGCGACCGCGCTCCGTGGTGGGTAAGAACACGGTGGAGTGCCTTCAGGCGGGGATGTACTTCGGTTTCGCCGGGCAGGTGGACCGCATTGTCGAGCGGATGATCGCCGAACTGGGCGGGGTCCGGGCGGTGATCGCCACCGGCGGACTGGCGCCACTGGTGCTCGACGAGTGCACCACCATCACCGACCACGAGCCGATGCTGACACTGGTCGGACTCCGGATGGTGTACGCCCGTAACATGGGGTCCTAGCGCGTACCCCGGAAGCCTTGTGTCGTGCCGCCCGCGGAGTCGTCAGGCCTTTCCTGAGAATGGCGCGTGGCCGTCGCCTCCGGTCACGCAGAGTCGTTTCCCCAGGTGCGGAGTCGCCGAGGGTGTCCCCGTCGACCGCTATTCGGGAATTCCGCGCGGCCCGGTTCAGTTGTGAGATGCCGGCGAGGTAATGTTGAGGCATTGTGGCATCTCGCCCCGGACGAGAGGAATGGTTGTTCCATGGCTAAGCGTACGTTCGTGAAGCTCATTGACGACCTGGACAAGACCAGTGACGCTGACGAGACCGTGCGGTTCGGTCTGGACGGGGTCGAGTACGAGATCGATCTGTCGGCGGCTCACGCGGCCGAGCTGCGTCAGGCGTTGGAGCCGTACGTGGCGGCCGGGAAGCGGGTCGGTGGTCGTCGGCGGGCCGGCGGCGGCCGGCGGGCCGGTTCGGCCAGCGCCAAGGCGGAGGAGAACCGGAAGATCCGCGAGTGGGCGAGGGCCCAGGGCATCAAGGTCTCGGACCGGGGGCGGATCGCGGACGAGACCGTCAACGCGTACTACGCCGCGCAGAAGGCCTGACGCCGCGTCGCTGCACCCGCCGCGTTCGCTGTGCGCGTACTCACCCTCACCACGGGAACGTCGTGCCTGCATGAGGCGTTGACCTGAGGCGTCGGACCCCAGTCTTCCGTCAAGGTTCGTACGGATATAGGCGTTATGTGCCTGTTTGCGTCCGGTCTCGCGGCAACCAGCGGGATCAGGGTTCGGCGTTAGAGTGAAAGGACGGGTGGCGCCCGGTGGTTCCCCGCCGGTGGCACCTGACGCGACGTCCCCCGGGACGCCGCGGCCCCCAGCACCACAGGTGAGGAGCGCGAGGGAATGTTCGAGCGGTTCACCGACCGAGCACGGCGGGTGGTCGTCCTGGCCCAGGAAGAGGCCAGGATGCTCAACCACAACTACATCGGCACCGAGCACATCCTGCTCGGGCTCATCCACGAGGGCGAGGGCGTCGCCGCCAAGGCCCTCGAGTCGCTCGGCATCTCCCTCGACGCCGTCCGCGAGCAGGTGCAGGACATCATCGGCCAGGGGCAGCAGCAGCCCACCGGCCACATCCCCTTCACGCCGCGTGCGAAG
>CAZSNW010000194.1:0-5159 GCA_964608245.1 uncultured Micromonosporaceae bacterium | reverse complement strand
TACGAGCAGGCGTACATGCCGGCCGAGGAAACCACAGAACTGCCGAAGTCGTTCGCCGACCTGCTCGACCGGATGGAGGAGCTGGCCCCCGACGTGACCTTTACCGGCGATCCTGAGAAGTGCCACGACCTCGACGAGCAGCAGCGAAACTCGACTTGGGCGCAGACTGCCTGGCAGGCGCTGATGGCGCTGGCTGACTACGCGCGTACCAAGCGGACCACGGGGTTCGACGGCGACTTCCACACGTGGTGTACGCGGCCGCCTCAAGGAGGAAGGGTTGTCTCCCCCGGCAAGGTGGCTCGCGGGGAGTCAGAAACGGTCCGCAACAACCGCCGTCTGGCCGCCATGCGCACGTTTCCTGTTCCAGTCGACGTCGACGAGAGCGGTCAGATCTTCATGGAGCAGCACGTCCGGCTCGGTCAGAACACCTCCGTGGCACCGCGGATGTACTTCTACGACGACACGAGCCGGGGCGGGGGCATTTACGTCGGCTACATCGGCCGGCACCTCGAGAACACGCAAACGACATGACCGAGCGATCTGGTCGTCTCCAGTAGAGGAGATACACTTCGCGCACCTATCGAATAGCAGAGAGATCGACCAGGCAGTAGAGCTAGTTCCGTCTTGAGCGACGAGATCGGCCGCCATCCCCGGCCTGCTGCGTCTGCGGCCAGCCGTACGCGCCCAATGGGTCTCCAGAACCCCGCCGATTTCCGGCTTTCCCCCAATTTGAGGCGACGTTGCGGGATGGGTACCGCGAGCAGGCGACGCCGTGTGCCCGGGCGCGTTTGCCGCTGACGGCGTACCCCGGCGGCACGTTCCTGCTCCGCAACATCTGCTCACCCGCAACAACGTAGCCTCTGACCCGTATACGGCGCCAGGACCCGCTCTGGAGACGGTGGCAGTCGCCCACGACCCTGCTGCTCGTTTACGGGTGTAGCTGCAGGCCCGGCGTGGCCAGCACGACCGGGCACCCCGCCACCGCGGCGGCCTCGGCCAGCAGGGCGGCGCGGTCGTGCCACGGCGCAGGTGGGTCAGGACCAGCAGGCGGGCGCCGGAGCGGGCCGCGAGCCGGCCGGCGTCGCCGGCGGTGAGGTGGCCCCGCAGCGGTCCGTCGACGTCCGACCCGGACGCCTCCGCCAGCAGCACCCGGCAGCCCGCGGCGAGCTCGTCGAGCGCGTCGCAGGGTGCGGTGTCAGCGGTGTAGCAGAGGCGGTCGTCGACCCGAGTGGCCCAGCACTCGCCGTGGTCCACCTTCGCCAGCCGCACGGTGAACGGTCCGAGGGTACGCGGACCGGGCGCCGCGACGGAGAAGTCGAACGCGTCCGGGTGGCGGCGCAGCACCTGCGGTGCGTCCGACGGGCCGATCACCGTGAGGGGCCGGTACGTGGACGGCAGGGTCCGCAGGTAGCCGAGGTGGACCAGGTCCGACCAGTGGTCGTCGTGCGCGTGCGAGACCACCACCGCGTCGACGTCCGCGGGCGCCACGTACGTCTGCAGCGGTCCGGCCGACCCGCTGCCGAGGTCGAGCAGGAGACGGAAGCCGTCCTGCTCGACCAGGTAGCAGGAGCAGGGCGAGTCGGGACCGGGTACGGAGCCGGAGCACCCGACGACGGTGACCCTCACCCGTTCAGCTTCCGGGTCAGCTCGGCGAGCTTCTCGACCACTTTGGCCTGCGCCGTCTCCCGGTCCAGGCCGAGCTCGCTGAGCACCTGGGCCGCCAGCCCGCCGCCCACCCGGCCCGGCTCCCCGCCCGGGCCGACCGGTGCGACCGGGTCGGTGTAGAGGGCCAGCAGGAGGTGCTCGGTGCCGACGTAGTTGTGCCCGAGCAGCAGCGCCTCACGTACCGTGCCCTCGATCACGGCCACCGCGCGCGGGGTGTGCGGCAGCGGCGGTTCCGGGGTCTGCGTGCCACGCGGGACGTGCCGTAGCACCGCCTCCTCGACGGCCTCCGGTGGGATTCCCGCCTCGACCAGGACGCGCGCCGCAAGGCCGTCCGGCTCGGTGTAGAGGGCGAGCAACAGGTGCTCGGTGCCGACGTACGCGTGGCCGAGCCCGCGCGCGACCTCGGTCGCGGCCGACAACACCCGCTTGGCACGGTCGGTGAAGCGGTCCAGCCCGGGCGGACGGGTGGCGGCGGCGAACCGCTTGTGGGCGGCCTGCTTGGAGACGCCGAGGGCGGCGCTGATCGCGGTCCACGAGGCGCCGGCGTGGCGGGCCCGGTCCACGAAGTAGCCGAGGACCGCGTCCCCGACCTCGGACAACTCGGAGACCATGGCCGCCGCGGTGGCGAGCTGGTCGAGCGGGTCCTCGCTGGGTGAGTCCTCGCGGACGGTGTCGATGAGTTCCTGGATGGAGGGTGTCGGTGCCATGCGTCAACCATAGGTTGACGGTCCGGCAATCGTCAACCTCAGGTTGACGATTGGTTGTGTGTCGCCCGGATCTATCAAACCGTACGTACGTCTTGCAATAGTGTGGCTCCGGCGGTAGCCTGACGGCGTGATCCACCACGTGCAGTTGGCCTGCCCGCCCGGGTCGGAGGAGGCGTCCCGGGCGTTCTATGTCGGTGTGCTCGGCTTGAGCGAGAAGCCGAAGCCGCCGCTGCTCGCGCAGCGGGGCGGGTGCTGGTTCACCGGTCACGGCATCGAACTGCACCTGGGCGTGGATCCCGACTTCCGGCCCGCCCGCAAGGCACACCCCGGACTCCTGTGGCCGGATCTCGACGGGCTCGCCGCGCGCCTTCAGGCCGCCGGCTACCCGGTCCGGTGGGCCGACCCGGCGGAGGTTCCGGGTCTGCGCCGGTTCCACACCGAGGACGTGCACGGCAACCGGCTGGAGTTCCTCGCGCCGGTCGAGTCCTGATCCACCCGGACGGCACGCATCGCGCGCCCCGACCGTCGACGAGTTTCGACGGTCGGGGAACGGTGGTCCGCAGGTGGTCTAATGTGCACCGCCGCGGGTGGCGGGTGACCGGTACGGTGCCTGCTCACGGGGCCCCGGCGGCGTTGATCCATCCACATGCGACAAAGGAGGGACCCCGATGAAGCGGTTCGCGATGCTGATCGCCGCCGGCGTGGTCGGTGCGCTGGTGGTGCTGGGCGGGGAGTGGGCGCTGGCCGGTCCCAGCCGCAGCGCCTCCACCACCGTGCCCGCCTGCTTCAACGTGCGCGACGGCAGCGTGCGGGTGGACGTCGCCGGCACCGGGTGCGCCCGCGGCGAGGCCGCCTTCACGCTGGGAGGCGTGGTCGCCCGGCAGGTGATGGCGACCGGGACGCTGACGTCGCCGGGCTTCAGCGGCGCGACGGCCGAGTGCCGCGCGGGTGAGATCGTGCTGGGCGGCGGCTTCGAGGTGGAGAGCATCAACCCGAACATCGGCGTCGTCACCAACGGGCCGATCCACCTCAGCGACGGTCGAGCCGCCTGGCAGGTGTCCATGTTCAACCACGACATCGGCGGAGCGCCGGTCGCCTTCCGCGCCTTCGCGGTCTGCGCGGTCGGCAAGTACGTCAAGTAGCCGGGCCTCGTCCGACGCTGCGCCGACCGTCCGGCGTACGCCGCGGCGGAGACGTGCCCGGCTGCGGTGGGACGTCGCCACGGCGTCCCACCGCAGCCGGCGTGTCACGAGGCGCGCTTCGGCGCCGGGGTCGGTCAGCGTGCCGCGCCGACCAGCTCCCGTTCCGGCACCGCGGTCCGCACCAGGCGCGCCCCCTCGACGTCCACGTTCGGCAGGAGCCGGTCCAACCAGCGCGGCAGCCACCAGGCGGCCCGCCCGAGCAGCGCCAGCGCCGCCGGCACCAGGGTCATCCGGACCACGAATGCGTCCAGCGCGATCGCCACCGCCAGCGCCAGCGCGATCTGCATGATGAACTCGTCGGTGGAGAACGCGAACGCGCCGAACACGCTGATCATGATGACCGCGGCGGCGGTGACCACCCGGGCCCCGTGACGGAACCCGGTCACCACCGCCTCGACCGGCGCCAGCCCGTGCACGTACTCCTCGCGCATCCGGGTGGCGATGAAGACCTGGTAGTCCATGGCCAGGCCGAACACGATGCCGACCAGGATCACCGGCAGGAAGCTGACGACCAGTCCGGTCGCGTGGACACCGAGGCCCTCCAGCCAACCCCACTGGAAGACCGCCACCACGAGGCCGAACGTCGCGCCGGTGGTGAGCAGGAAGCCGAGCGCCGCCTTCAGCGGCACCAGCACCGAGCGGAACACCAGCATGAGCAGCAGGAACGACAGGCCGCTGATCAACGCCAGGTAGGGCAGCAGCGCACCGCCCATCCGGTCGTTGAAGTCGATCATGATCGCGGTCAGACCGGTCACCGCTACGCGGGCACCGGTGGCGTCCGCCAGTTCGCCGGCCCGGTCGCGGATCGCCTCGACCAGCGCCGTGGTCTCCGACGCCGCCGGCCCGGTGACCGGCAGCACCACGAGCACGGCGACGTCACCGGCCGGGCTGATCGTCGGCGGGAGCACCGCCGCCACGTTGTCCAGCTCGGCGACCGTGGCGGCGACCGTCGCCGCGGCCGCCTGCGGGTCGGCGACCCCGGCGGTGTCGACCACCACCGACAGCGGGCCGTTGAAGCCCGGCCCGAAGCCCCGGGCGATCAGGTCGTACGCGCGCCGCTGGGTGGTGTCCTGCGGCATCGACCCCTCGTCGGGCAGGCCGAGCCGCAGGTCGGCGGCGGGCAGGGCGAGCCCCACCAGGGCCAGGCCGACCACCAGCAGCACCGGCACCGGCCGTCGGGTGACCAGCGACGCCCACCGGGCGGCCGGGCCCCGTCGCCGCCCGACGCCGTCGCCGTCCGTGAGGCGCGGGTCGGACACCCGGGCCGGGCGGATCCGTCGGCCCGCCAGTCCGCACAGCGCCGGCAGCATGGTCAAGGCGATCAGGACCGACACGGCCACCGCGAACGCCGCGGCCAGCCCCATCTCGGTCAGCATCGGGATGCCGACCACGGACAGCCCGAACAGCGCGACCATGACGGTCAGCCCGGCGAACACCACCGCCGAGCCGGCGGTGGCCACCGCACGCCCGGCCGCCTCCGGTCCCTCGTGGCCGACGGCGAGTTCGTGCCGGTACCGGGAGACGATGAACAGCGAGTAGTCGATCGCCAGTGCCAGACCGAGCATGGTGGCGAGGATCGGGGTGG